>JAYVVD010000099.1:0-15708 GCA_043787295.1 Ferruginibacter sp.
GCTTTTCGTTAGATAATTAGTTAACTTCGCACTCTTAAAAATAAAATACACTTACATGACGGTACATAGAGAAGGTTACAAATCAATTGCACTGGCAACCATTATTTTTATTGCCTTAAATATGATCTTCTTTTGGTTTTTTGGTGCATCGTTGCTTTGGCTTTGTATTGCTTTCTTTGTTATCACACTTGCATTTGTTCTTTTTGTGGTATCCTTTTTTAGAATTCCAACACGTAAATTAACCATCAATAATGGCCAGATAATATCGCCGGCAGATGGTAAAGTTGTTGTGATTGAAGAAGCAGTAGATGATGAATATTTTAAAAAGAAAATGCTGCAGGTTTCTGTATTTATGAGTCCATTAAATGTGCATGTAAACCGCAACCCAATTGATGGTGAGATTGTTTATAACCAATACCATAAAGGTAAATACCTTGTAGCCTGGAACCCGAAGTCTTCTACAGAAAATGAGCGCCATTCTGTTGTTATTAAAAATGGTAATACAGAGATTTTGGTAAAACAAATTGCAGGTGCTGTTGCAAGAAGAATTGTAAACTATTTAGAAATAGGCAATAAAGTAAAACAAACAGAAGAATATGGTTTTATAAAATTTGGCAGCAGGGTAGATTTATTATTGCCAATCGGCACGCAAATAAATGTGGCCTTAAATGAAGTAGTACAAGGCGGCGTTACGGTACTTGCTATTCTTTAACTTTTAAACTTGTATATGTAAAGTAGAAATTATTTACATTTACTTACTAATTTAAAACAACTAAAACTTTATAAAATGAAAAAAGTATTTTTATTAGCCACCGCAGGTTTACTAATAGCAACTGCTTCGTTTGCAGATGGTGGAAAGAAGAAGAAATGTGCAAAAGGAAAATCTTGCTGCAGCAAAGACAAAACCGTTAAATTTTGCAGTAAAGAGAAAGAGAACAAAACTGCTAAAATGTAGTTTTACTATTATTTAAAAGAAACAGGCTGCATCTTCCGATGCATCCTGTTTCTTTTAAATCTTAATTTATAAAATATTTTCCAATTCTTTAAAATGTGTTATTACATAAGTGGGTTGCAATTTAAGTGGCTCATTAAGATGGTTTACAAAAACCTGATCCATACCGGCATTAATTGCACCCTGTATATCAGCAGCTTGGTTATCACCCAACATTAAACTTTCGTGCATCAGTGCATTTGCTTTTTTTATTGCATAATCAAATATCTCCTTTTTGGGTTTCAAACTATTGCTTGCTTCAGATGTTATTAACTTATCAAAATATTTATCAAGCCCACTGTGTTTGAGTTTCATTTTTTGGGTATGCTCAAAACCATTTGTAATTAAATGAAGTGAATAATTTTTTTGTTTCAGGAAATTTAGTATTTCAAAAGTATGTGGGAAAACTTCTTTTTTTGTAAGGAGAATTTCTAAAAACTGAACGCTTAAATTTTTCGATAACACTTCATCTGCAACTTTAAAATCCAACAAAGTACGCCACATTCGTTTCCATTTTAATTCTTCCACTCCAATAAAACCGGCTTCATACCTTTTCCATAAATGAGCATTGTGAAAAAGGTAACGCTCATAAAAGGGAATAAATTCTGAGCTTGTTTTTATTGCAAGTTCAGTTGTGTATATTTCTTCAAGAGTCGTTTTTGCATTACTGTCAAAGTCCCAGAGCGTATGGTCGAGATCAAAAAAAAGATGTTTGTAAACCGGCATGTATAAATTAAAATTTTTGGCGAGTGTTGATATAACTTTACGGAAATATGAAGTTAGACATTTATAAAAAATTATAAAAATGAATATTGTAATTACAGGAGCAGCACGGGGAATAGGAAAAGCAATTGCTATAAAGTTTGCTGCTGAAGGGCACACACTTTTTTTATGCTCAAGAAATATAGATACTTTACAGACAACAGCTGATGAATTAAAAAAAATATATACATCAGCTAATATTCAAATAATGCAGGCAGATTTATCAGACAAAAAACAAACTGAAAAATTTGCTAATTGGTGTTTACAAAATGCTATTCCAGATGTGTTGATAAACAATGCAGGGGGATTTACACCCGGTAATATTTTAAATGAACCGGATGGAAGTTTGGAAAACATGATCAACAATAATCTTTACAGTGCTTACTATCTTACAAAGTTTTTAGCCCCGCAAATGAAAATTAAGAAAAGCGGTCATATTTTTAATATTTGCTCTGTTGCGGCCTTGCAGGCTTACAATGGTGGTGGAAGTTACAGCATAAGTAAATTTGCGTTGAATGGGTTTAGCCAGAATTTAAGAAACGAATTAAAAAACCACAATATAAAAGTAACGGCCATTTTCCCCGGCGCAGTTTTTACAGATTCGTGGCAGGGTTTTGATAATAGCAACAACAGAATTATGGAGCCTGCTGACATTGCCGAAATCATATTTTCTTGTACCAAATTGAGTGCTGCGGCTGTACCTGAAGAAATAATTTTGAGGCCTCAACTCGGTGATCTGTAATTAACAGTTTCTTAATTTTTTTTGTGACAAAAGAAACTGCCCAGCCAATATTGTTATTTAATTTTGTCTTCCCGTTTACAATTAAATTATGAATTTATTTTTTACAAGAATATTTTATTGTCTACTATTTATTTGTATTGGTTTTAAAGTTGCAGCACAAACAAAATTTACTGCTGCAGCATCACCTACCATTGCCCGTAAAGATGAATATATAACCTTATCACTTATTGTTGCAAATGGCACAAATGTTCAAAAAATAACACCCCCTTTACTAAACGATTTTAATGTTGTAAGTGGTCCGAATACTACTACAGAACAAAATACTATTAATGGAGAAACGAGCCAGTATATCTCATTAAGCTATGTATTGCTTGCAAAAAAAATGGGATCTTTAAAAATACCGTCGGCTACGGCATTAATAGATGGACATACCTTTAAAAGCAATGCGATAAATATTGTTATATCAAAAAATAAATCGGCCGGTACCTCTCAAAATAATTCTAGCGCTTCCATACAATCAATGCTCTCCGGCTTCGATCCTTTTTATGAACCTCAGGCACAAACAACTTTTAGTGATTATATTTTACGGAAGGGAGAAAATATTCAGAAAAAGGTAAATGATAACATGCAGTTAAGGTTGCAGACCAGTAAATCTTCTTGTTATGTGGGGGAAGCATTACTTGCTACTTATAAATTATATACAAGATTAAAAAGCGAAAGCAATCTTTCTAAAAACCCTTCCTTCAATGGTTTTTCGGTGATAGAAATGTTGCCACCAAATGATGCGTCCGGTTTTATAACTGAAAAGTTAAACGGCAAATCCTATAATGTTTACAGCATTAGAAAAGCCCAGCTATATCCATTACAACCTGGTGCTATAGAAGTTGAATCTGCTACATTAGATAATAAAATCAGTTTTGTAAAATACAGCGGCCTCAATGGAAACAATTATAATATTGACCCCAATTCGCTGATTACTGAAACTGTTGCACTTAGTACAAAACCAACTATTATAAATGTAAAACCATTACCCGAAGCCGGCAAACCCGATGGGTTTAAAGGAGCAGTTGGTAATTTTACAATGGAGGCAGTTTTACAAAAAAATAATTTTGCAACTGATGAAACCGGAAAACTTTTTGTAACAATTACCGGTAGTGGTAATATGCATTTACTTACTCTGCCCGAAATAGTATGGCCTGTAGAGTTTGAAGTTTTTGATGCAAAAATTACTGATAATACCGATAATAAAACAGTACCCCTCAGCGGTAGTAAAACTTTTGAAATACCTTTTTCTGTTGTTAAAAAAGGCTCATATAAAATTCCTGACATCAGTTTTAGTTATTTTGATCCTGCTACTAAATCTTATAAAAATACTACTTCCCAAAATATTTCTTTTACTGTTATTAAATCAAATAAATTAATTGATATAGCAGCCAACAAAACAATGAATTTAAAAAATGAAAATGCCAGTTTCATTGGGAAGATTATCGCTTCAAGATGGTTAATTATTCTTTTTTTAGCAGGAATAATAATAGCAAGTTTGATATTTTGGATGAGCAGAGACAAAAAAGAAACTACAATCCCATCTGTTTCAAACAATGAAACAGAGGTAGAAAAATCATTTGATTTTCACTCGCAACATAACCCCCTAACTAAAACAGAAGATTGCCTTTTTAAAAATGAGTGTAACAGTTTTTATAATATTATTAATGAAGAATTGAAAAATTTTTTAGGAAAAAGATTTAATATTTCTTTGAAAGATTTTAATAATAAAAGGTTAGCAATTGTTATGGATAAAGCTGGTATATCCAACGAAATAACATTACAAACACAGGAGTTGGTTAAAGAAATTGAATGGCAACTATATACACCCTATGAAAAAAATGATGAATTAAATAAAATGTATAACAGGGCACAGGATATTGTACAGGTATTAATGAACAAAACGGTAAATTAATCTGTAAATTTATAACCTACACCTCTTGCGGAATGAAAGTAGCGTGGGTTTCTACTGTCTTCCTCAAAATATTTACGAAAGTTTAAAATAAAATTATCTATAGTTCTTGTTGTTGGATAAACATGGTAACCCCAAACTGCCTGTAAAATTTTTTCTCTTGTTACAACATCATTTTTATTTTCTATCAGTAATTTTAAAAGCATTAATTCCTTTTTGGTAAGTTCAAATTTTACGGAGTTTTTATTGTATGCTTCTGCTGCTTTAAAATCAATCCTATTCATTCCAAATTCATAAATATCAGGCAAAGGTTGTTTTAACAAGAGCTGTTCGCTTTTCTTAATAAGCTTATCTACCCTCAGCAATAATTCTTCTAAATTAAAAGGCTTTGTAAGATAATCATCTGCACCTTTTTTTAGACCCAGCACTCTGTCAGCACTGCTATTTTTTGCACTCAATATAAAAATGGGAAGTTCTGTATTATTTAGCCGGATTGTTTCACAAACTGTAATGCCATCAAGTTCGGGCAACATAACATCTAAAATTAACAATTCAAAATGTTCCTTTGCTACCATTTTTAGCGCCTGTGCTCCATCAAAACAACTGGTTACCTCATACCCTTCCAATTCTAAATTAAGTTTTAAGGCTTCCTGTAAATTTTCTTCATCTTCAACCAGCAGTATAGAATATTTTTTTGTTGCCATAGTGTTGTTTTAAACTTCCGCCTTCAACCAAAAGGTAAATATACTACCAGCTTTTGGGTTGTCCTCTATCTTAATATTTCCATTGTGTGTTTTAGAAATTTTACCTGTGAGATATAAGCCCAAACCCGTACCCTTTGCCCTTCTGGTAGCTTCGTTGCCTGCACGATAAAATTTTTTAAATATCTTTTGCTTATCATCTTCCGAAATTCCCATTCCTTCATCTGTAATTTTTAAAAAAGCTTTACCTGCTTTTTTTTGCAAATCAACTTTTACTGTACTTTCTTTAGGAGAATATTTTATTGCATTTTCAACTAAATTATTTACAGCAATTTGTAGTAAAAATGGATCTCCCTTTACAAAGATTTCGTTCTCTATATTTTTACGAATTGTTCTTTGGGGAAAACGGGTAATAAATTCATTTATACATTGATCTACCAATACAGAAAAATTTTGTTCATCAAAAGTAGCTTTGTAACCACCAGCTTCAATTTGTGAAGAAATTAATAAATTATTACAAAGCGTATCCAAGCGGTTTGTCTCTTGTAAAGTATTATTAATAAGCCTTTGTTGCTGTGCATCTTCAAGTTTATGTTTCTGAAGTGTTTCCAGGTTTAATTTTGTAACAGCAATGGGTGTTTTCAGTTCGTGTGTAATGGCCATCATAAAATTTTGCTGTTCTGCACTCGATTTTAGTTCTCTTCTTACAGCTCTAAAAACAAAAGTTGCACCTGCCAAAATCAACAAAAGAAAAGTACCGCCTTCTCCCAGATATTGTGCAGTTTTTTTACTTTTATCTTTTATAATTTTTCTTTCTTTCTCAGCAAAATTTATGTCATCTTTTTTAAGATCATCCAGTTTATACCAGCTCATTAATTCGTTTTGCCGGCTAAGTGCAATAAACCACCAAATGAGTGCCGCAATAATGTATGCCAGCAACACCCAATAAATAATTAAAGCGCTTTTTATTTTTCTTGGCTGTGATTTCATTTTAATTTCTCTTATCTAAACCCCAGGATAATTTATTGCGGAGTGTTTGCAAAAAATTATTTTCATTTAGCCTTATTAAATTTATACCAAAGGTTTCTTTCTTTACAGCAAACTGTATTTCTTTTGAGACGATTTCCCGCCTGCTGTCCAGCGTGCAAAGGAAGCCATCTGTTCTACCTTCAACTTCAAAAGAAACAATTGTATTATCAGGAACAATAATGGGGCGTATGTTTAAATTATGTGGCGCAACAGGGGTTATTACAAAACTTGCACTATCAGGAAATACTACCGGACCATTGCAACTAAGCGAATAACCTGTAGAGCCTGTTGGAGTGGCTACAATAAGCCCATCTGCCCAATAAGTATTTAAAAATTCGCCATTTAAATAAGTGTGGATTTTTATCATCGGTGAAGTGTCTTTTTTATGCAATGTAAACTCGTTAAGTGCATAAGGCATGTCATCAAACAAAGGCATATCAGCTTCTAAATGCAAAAGCGTCCTTTTGTCTAAAACATATTTTCTGTTTACCAGTGCATTTAATGCTGAATGCAATTCTTCTTTACCAATACTTGCAAGAAACCCTAACCTTCCGTAATTAATACCAAGTACGGGAATGCCTGAATCTTTAACCAAAGTAACAGTATCAAGCAATGTTCCGTCGCCGCCAAGGCTTATTAAACAATCAATGGAAAGATCAAGATCTTCAGATGAAGTAAACGTAGAATACTTACATGGAATTTTTATTGCAGAATAAAACAGATTAAAAAAATTCTGAAAAAAAACAGGCTCCGCACCATACTTTTCCAGTTCCTGAATAAGCAACTCCAGATCCTGTAGCTGTATATTTTCTAACCCTCTGCTGTAAATTGCTATTCTCATTTTTAAATAAACTTGAGATTTTAAAAACCACCTTTGCCACGTAAAAATAAACCCTTTTCACCTAACTGGTTAAAACTGTATTCTACTTTAAAAACTAAATCGTAAAAGGTAACAACGTCAATACCAAAACCACCTGTATATAAAAGTTTATTATTAAGGCGACTGTCGTATTTTTTTGAAAGATAACTGTAACCAATATCGGTATATGTTTTCGCAAAGATTTTAAATGGTATGTATGGTAAAGATTTTATTTTAAAAGGAATAGGAATTTTAAACTCAGTCACTTTTTTATTGAGTGTATATTTTGCAACTCCTGCGGCAACTCCGTCAATTAAATAAACTTCTAAACCCCGCAAACTTAAACTGCCAAAACCTATAGCACGCCTATTTATAAATGCCTGCTCAAATGGTAGTTTAATAATTGCTGATGACTGAACAATACTGAAAAAATTATGTTTGTGTTTATAAAACTTAGCAAATGATCCTGATAATGAAAGGCTGTTTATCCCGCCCGTAAATTGTAATCCTCTTTTGCCTATACCATAAGAATAAATCAATCCCTTTTGTGGATAATTGTTGTTATCCGTATTTGTGTAAGAAACCCCAATACCAAAATCAGGGATAAATTGTTTGTTATTGTCGTTGTTAAAATAAGTGGGATTGTATTTAGATTTTATTATACTGTCATCAATATTTGAATAATTAAAACCTACAGAAAAATTAGTTGTTTTAAAAAACCCTTTGCGAATTGAATAACCAACTCCTGCATTAAAATTATTTCTTACAAAGCCTTCTTTTTTATAGTTTAATATTTTGTTGTTGTAATTCAATTTATAACCAACCTCCCGATTTTGCGTAAACCCCGCTGCAACACCAAAACCCTCTGTAAGTTTTGTGTTGCTATATGGTGCACTGTAACTTGCAGAGACATTGCGTGCATAACCGTTCAGCAAATAAATACGGAGCTGGTCCCTTCTGCCACTAAAATTATAATGCGCAAATTTTAACCCATACACAACCCTGTTAAAATCGGCATTATAAGTTTTTATCCATTCATTTAAACTCCTGTCAACAAGTTGAAATTGCGGTGTGGGGAAAATGTACCATCTTTCTTTTACAACGATATTTATTTTTAACGAAGAACCTGCCTGAGGTATGGAATCGAATTTTACTTCTGTAAATAAATTAGTATTGTAAAGCTGATTTCTTGCCTGCATTAAAGTTGCAGTTAATTTTTTTTGAAACAAACTATCCCCTACTTTAAAAGGAATTTCCCTTTCTATAATATATGTTTTTGTATGCTTATTACCACTAATGTTTATTGCACTTATAATAATTCTGGGTTCTATCGAATCCGTTATAATTTCATGCTGCACAGAAGTAGTTTTGGGAGATTGTGCACCGATATTTAGTGCCTGAAAAAAACAAACTAGAAATAAGATTATTGGAAGATGATTTTTAATCATTTTTCTGAAGCAGTTTACTAATAATTTTAAAGAAGTGTTTTTGCAACAGAAAATTTTTTAGGATTGTAATTTTAAATATCAAGATAGTTCATCAGATTCTGATAATTGGTATTAATTTCATTTTCAAATTTTTCGTTTCCAAAGGAATATACTACATCGTATTCATATCTTTCAAAACTTGAAATGACAGAAGCAATTTCCCGCTTATTTATGTGAAGTGTTACAGTTAATAAACCAGTAACTGAATCTGTTGTTGTGTTCAAATGCAGAATGGTGCAATCATTGCTTTCAACAATTCTACTGATTTCAGAAATAGAAAACTGAGATCTTTCCATTTCCAAAACTATGATACCCCCAATTTCATCTGCACCGGCAAAGTTCCCTAACATTTTTAAAAGATCATTAATCGTAATTACACCGACATACTCATTTTCATTTATAACTACAGGAATTACTGTAGTATCAAAACGAATGCTGTTACTAACCGCATTTAAAAAATGAACATTGCCTGGTACAGCAGCATTTAAAAAACTATCCTGTAAAACTTCGATGGTAAGTTTTTCATTTTCGGCATCAAGTAAATCATCTTCGCTAACCAAACCCAAAAAAAAATTATCAGTCACTACCGGTAAATGAGATATTCTAAAATCATTAATCAACTGTAAGGCCTTGCCAACACTATCTTGCAGTTGAAGCCTCGGTATATTATTATTAATGAGATCTTTTGTAAGCATTTGTACGATATTATTTATCAAGTTACAAAAACTGAGTCATTCAACTTTTAGTTATGACAAAAGAAATAGTTAAACTGTTGCAGGAGTGTTTATCTTAGAAAGAAAAGTATCTAATATTTTATTAAATTCATTTGGTACTTCCATCATTGGCGCATGACCACATTTATCAATAAAATGCAATTCGCTGTTGGGTATAAGTTTGTGAAATTCTTCGCCCACAAAAGGAGGCGTAACATTATCATTATTACCCCAGATAAGACAAGTAGGTTGTTTAATTGCTTTTAATTCTTCGCCCAGGTTATTTCTTATAGCACTTTTTGCGAGCGCAATAATTTTTATAACCTTCATTCTATTATTGGTGATTTCAAAAACTTCTTCTACGAGTTCATCAGTAGCCATTGCAGGGTCGTAAAAAGTAAAGGCAGTCTTATTTCGGATGTATTCTTTGTCGCCACGCTTAGGGTATGTATCTCCCATTCCATTTTCAAACAATCCTGAACTACCAGTAAGAATTAATGATTTAATTTTTTCAGGATGCCTTAAAATGTGTACGAGGCCAACATGTCCGCCCAAAGAATTACCTAATAAATTGATATTGTTGTATTTTCTGTGATCAATAAAACGGGTTACAAATTTTTCCAGCCCTCCCACGGTTGTATGTAACAAATCCATAGTAAGCAAAGGCAAAATAGGTACTACAACAGTATAATTTTTTCTGAAATGTTCAATTAAATCTTGAAAATTACTTAGTGCACCAAATAATCCGTGCAAAAGCATCAACACTTCACCGCTGCCTTCTTCTATAAATGAAAATTTTCCGTTTTGTTTAATTTCGTAGTTCATTCCTTGGTAAGTGTAGTTCTGTAATTTGCTAAAATACGTTGTTTCCCCCAAAAAAATGGCATTATTAAATTTAATTAAAAATGTAATTTCTTTCACCTTACAACAAAAAAATCAGAAAACATCCTCATTAAAACACTTTATTATTTTAGAAAATCAAACAATTGAAAACTGTAAAAAAGATGGTGCAATAATAAATTTAATGAAGATGTAGGAAATTTATTTTGAAGAAATACCTGCAAAAAATTGCTCTAATTCAGCAAATATATTTTTAAACCACGGTACAATGCTGCTGATTGAATTAATAATTTTTGGAGCGAGGGGTTGCAGATATGGAAAAACAAAAGAATTACCTTTTGCTGTAGCACTAATACAATGAAGTTGTACAGCATAAAACAGAAACACACTGTAAATAATACTGTATAATAAAATGTAGAGTACAACACCTGCAAGCCTGTTAAGCCAACCCAACATTACAGTTTCAAATGTTTTTTGAATAATTTTTGCGACCATGCTTATTAAAAATGCAACTGCCAAAAACACCAATAAAAAGGAAACTGCAGGCAGCCATTTTGCTGCTCCTGTATGTGTTGCTAATTTTACTGCAACGACTGCCGATAATTTTAAAGCTGCTGCAATACCAATAACAAAACCCAGCACTGAAAAAACTGCTACAATAAAGCCTTTGCGCAAGCCCTTGAAACAGGCAATTGCCATTAAAATAAGATAAGCAACATCAATAAACATACTGTTGTTAGGTTAAAAGTGATTTCACAATTCCACTAATAATTTTACCGTCAGCCTTGCCAGTTAATTGTTTTGAGGCAACACCCATAACCTTACCCATATCTGCAGCTGAAGGTGCTCCTAACGAAGAAATTATTTTTTTTACTTCTTCGGTAATTTCCTCTTCTGTCATTTGCTCTGGTAAAAAACGTTGAATAATTTGCAGCTCTTCTTTTTCCTTCCCGGCAAGATCTTTCCTGCCCTGTTGTTCAAAAATATCTAAAGAGTCTTTTCGCTGCTTTACCATTTTTTGCAAAAACTTTTGTTCAGTTTTTTCATCAATTTGTCCACCTGCGCCAGGCTCTGTTTTTGCTTTTATTATTTCAGCTTTTATAGCTCGCAATGTACGGAGGCTTGCTTCATCTTTGGCTTTCATGGCATCTTTCATTTCTGCCATTATCTGTGTTTCTAAATTCATGATGCGATTTTAAGTTATAAGTATTTAGTTATAATTTTTGAGTACAATAAAGCAGTTTTTTATGTCTTAAATCTTGTCTCTTATGTATTTTCTATGCTCCATTTTCAGTAATCTGCGCAGCCCTAAATTTTTTTATGAATTGCTCTGAAAAACTTTTCATTTCTTCAGCGAGCTCAGTATTTTTTGTAGCTCTTGCAAAAGTATCTGACATGGTAAATAACATCTGGTAAAAAAATTCGCCCATTTCATCAACCATCATATCTTTTGCCCAAAGATCAATACGCATAGCAGTTTTATCTGCAGGGTCCCAAAATGCCAAACACATTGCCTTTGCTTTTTGTGCCATTTCTGCACTACTGTCGGTTGCATTCCAGTGTATACTTTCAGGCACTTTTTCAGGATCTAAAAGAATATCGATATTTATAGATGATTTGTGCATGCTTATAATTTTTTATTTGCGAAGTTAAACCGTTTTTATTTTAAGGGAAGTTCAAAAAGTCTTATAATAAAATATATTTCTAAAATTATTTTTAGAAATAAAATATTTTAAGAGACTTGCATTTCCGTTGCTTCTGACTAATAAATTTTAAAAAAATAAAAAATAAAATCACATAGAACTCTCTATTCATGGTGGATGCAGCCAACTAAAAAATAAATATAAAAAATAATGAGGGCGCCTTCATTAATTAAAACCAACAAAAAACTTTGTAAATAGTCGAGCCTTATCCACACGCCCAAAATAAATGTGAATAAAATAGTTCGTTATTATAATTATTGTGCAAAAATTATTTTTAATATTGTAAAGGGAATTTACTAATCCCTGTACTTACTAACCCATCTTTATAAAAAGCTCGACTCTTAAAAAAGCCGGGCTTTTGTTTTTTATTTCGTTTTAAATAAAAATTAAGCTGTTTTTTTTGTTGCTTATATTTCTTGCAAATCGTTCTTGATAAAATATTTTGAAGCACAATAAAAAGTTATATTGCGAACAAATATTTATATATGTTGAGATCTATGACGGGTTTTGGAAGAGCAGAACAAACGACAGGCGATAAAACTTTTCTTGTAGAAATAAAAGCACTCAATGGCAAACAGTTTGAATTACAATTAAAGTTGCCGCCACTTTTAAAACCGTATGAATTTGAAATAAGAAATATTTTGCAGGAGAACCTTGTACGTGGCACCATTGATTGTTATGTTAATCTTAAACAAAATGGAAATGCCAAACCCGTAATTATAAATACTGATTTAATTAAATCATATTATGCTCAACTGAAAATACTTGCCAGCGAACTTGAAATTGACACAAATGCTGTTTTAAGTTCGTTGCTCAGATTGCCGGAAGTTGTTACTCCCGCTACTGATATTTTAGATAAAAAAGACTTTGAATTATTTTCAGAGGTTCTTATGATTGCCATTAAAGAATTAAACTCCCACAGATCCGACGAGGGAAAATCTTTAGAAAAAGATCTTAAACAGCGTATCGCAAATATTAAAGCAGAAGAAGAAAATATTTTAAAGCTTGAACCTACCCGAATGCAAAAAATACGGCAGGAAATTAATACACTTTTACAGGAAAATGTAGGCAAAGAAAATATTGACAACAATAGAATGGAGCAGGAACTTATTTACTACATGGAAAAGATAGATATACATGAAGAGCAAATAAGACTGCGCCAACACTGCGAATATTTTAATGAAATTATGGGGGGTAAAGAAGAAGAAGGCAAAGGTAAAAAGCTTTCGTTTGTTTTGCAGGAAATCGGCCGTGAGATAAATACTACCGGAAGCAAAGCATACGATGCAGGTATACAGAAATGCGTAGTTACTATGAAGGATGAATTAGAAAAAGCAAAAGAGCAGGTATTAAATGTTTTGTAAAAAGTAAATTAAATTTGACAATGAGATTCTTACAAACATTTTTTATAAAAATTGTGTTCCTGTTTTTGCTGTTATGTTTTACTTTAATTTCCTGCAGAGAAATTGATTTGTTTGAAAAAAATATTTCCATACCAAATATGCAGTGGTTCAACAATTACAATGCAACGGGTTCATTTTTGATTAAGGATACCAACAGCACTTACAATGTATTGTTGGTTTTAAGACATACAGATGCTTATCAATATAATAATATTTGGCTTAATATAGGCTTGCAGGCTCCGGGGGATGTTGCATTACAGTATCAAAAAATAAATCTTTCTTTAGGTAACGATGCCCATGGCTGGGAAGGTGTGGGTATGAATGATATCTGGGAAGTAAGAAAATTAATTTCGGGTGTTCCTAAAAGATTTATAAAAACTGGTCAGTACTATTTTAGTATCGCTCAACTTATGAGAGATAACCCTTTGCTACATGTAATAAGTGCCGGAATGAGCATACAGAAGGCTAAATAATGTTAAGAAAATTTAACTAAGTTGAACCTTAAAAGTTTCTTTATAACTTCTAAATAGCAAACATTTGTTTTATTTTGCACACAATTAATAAGCTAATACAACGTTTTCTGTATATCCAACCAAATATTTAAATTATCCCTGTGAAGAGATTTATTTTTAGCCTGACAGCATGCTTACTTATTTCTGCGACCTCCAAAGCGCAAATGTATTATGAAACTGTTCAAAAAGGTGAGTTTGGAATAACTGCAGGAGGCGCACATTATTTTGGCGATTTAAATAACCATGCTGCTTTTAATAGGCCAAAACCAGCTTTTGGAATATTTTTCCGTAAGCAATTCAGCGAATATATAAGTGCAAGGGTCTCTGCACATTTTGCACAGGTTGGTTACAGTGATATTTACAGCAAAAATGAATTTCAGCGATTAAGAAATCTTAGTTTCAATTCAAATATTTATGAATTCGCTGTTCAGGGCGATTTCAATTTTTTTAAATTTACTCCTTACAATCCTGCAAACTCTTTTACCCCCTATGTTACACTCGGTGTGGGCGTTTTTAATTTTGATCCTTATACTTATTTGAAAGGGAATAAAATCTTTTTACGCCCATTGGGTACAGAAGGGCAAACCATTGGTTATTTAGGTAGAAAACCTTATTCAACTACCGCATTATGCATACCATTTGGCGTAGGAATAAAATACAATCTTACAGAAAAAGTAAACATTTCATTTGAAGTAGCACATCGTTTTACTTCTACCGATTATTTAGATGATGTTAGTACAACTTACGTAGGAAATGACCGTTTTCAATCAGGGCCCTTAGGTGCAAATGGGCTGCCAACGAGCAGCGATGTTCAATTGCTTCAAGATCGTAGTTACGAGGTTACAAAAGATGGATCTCGTTTTTTTGCGGAAGGACAGCAGAGAGGTTTCAGCAAACAAAAAGACCAATATATAATTGCAGAAATTGGACTTTCATTTAATTTAAGTTCTTACCGTTGCCCCACAGCAAATTAATTTAAGCTTTACAATATTTTCCAATAATAAGGGGCGGCAGTATATAAGTACTGCCGCTTTTGAGTTTATAGCAATAATGTGTTAGTTTTGCGCCCCTGCAAGCTTTTAGAGCAAAGCATTAAAACACCATGAGTTTACAACAACATATTAATCTTCATTTACTTCCAAAACATATAGCCATTATAATGGATGGTAATGGCCGATGGGCGCAGGAGCAAGGCAACGACAGGCTTTTCGGTCACTTACACGGTGTAGAAAGTGTAAGAGATATTGTAGAGGGTGCTGCGGAATTAGGTGTTAAATACCTTACGTTGTACACTTTTAGCACAGAAAACTGGGACAGACCCGCATTTGAAGTGAATGGTTTAATGGAACTTTTGGTAGATACAATTAAAAAAGAAGTGCCTACATTAAATAAAAACAATATAAAGCTTCACGTAATTGGGCATATAAATATGTTACCAGATTTTGCACAGGGCCAGTTAAAAGAAGCTTTGAAAGAGACAGAAAATAATACGGGTTTAAATTTAATAATGGCACTTAGCTATAGCAGCAGAGCTGAACTTGTAGATGCTGTAAAAAAAATAGCGGAAGATGTAAGTAACGGAAAGCTTGTTAAAAATAATATTAACGCCGAAACTATTTCACAGTATTTAAGCACCTATAATTATCCTGATCCCGCATTGTTGATTCGTACTGGTGGAGATTACAGGATAAGTAATTTTTTACTATACCAGATTGCGTATACAGAACTCTATTTTACTGATGTTATGTGGCCCTCTTTTAGAAAAGAAGATCTTTATAAAGCAATTATTGAATTTCAAAAGAGAGAAAGAAGATTTGGTAAAACCGGAGATCAGATAAAAAACATTGAAATATAACTCCACCACAAAATATTAAGGATAATTTCAATTAATGTATAAGTTTATCATCGCTTTGGCGGAACGTTTAACAAATACTTTTAAATATAGGGCTTAATTTGCCGCCACGAAAAAAACTATTGATGCTAAGGATTTACCAAACTGTTTTAATTACTGC
>JAYVVD010000100.1:0-3021 GCA_043787295.1 Ferruginibacter sp.
TTACTGTATTGCGGGTTTACAACATCGTCTTTTTCACCATGAAAAATCCACCATTTGGTTTTTAGAATATCTTTTGCGGTTGCGGGATTTGCAGCCCCACAAATAGGCATGGCAGCGGCAAATAAATTTGGTTTCCTCCGTACCATTTCAAAAGCACCCATACCACCCATTGATAAACCGGTTATGTATATTTTTTTCTTTTGAATCGAATATTTGTGCCGCAAATCATCCATTAAATTCAGCAATAATTTCATGGCGACAGTTGGTTTACTGTTGACCGAAAACTGAAAGATTCTTTTACCATTTACTGTATCTGTTACAATATTTACATTACTCCAGTAACTGTTTTCGTTACACTGCGGGAATACAACAATGGCCGGATATTTTTTTCTTATGCTATCCCGCAAAAACAATTCAGCACCATGAATTAATTGTTTTTCATTATCGTTTCCACGTTCGCCTGAGCCGTGCAAAAAAATTATAAGCGGGTATTTATTTTCAGGTTTATAATTATCGGGCAGCAATATTCTGTAAGGCAGCGTATCTGTTTTTTGTATAAACAATTTTTTTGCAAATAAAGTATTGTTTTGAGCATAAGAGACGGAGTAACTTATTGCAGTCAATATAAATAATGAGATCAGTTTCATTCAAAAATTTTATTGCGTTCGTTAATAACTAAAGTTCAATTTTTTTAATCCTCTTTGTATTTCAGGGCAGCTCATAAATAAATTCCACAATAGTTTTGTGCGATAATTTTCAATCATAACTATAATTGGACCCTGGTCTATTGCCAGATGGCTTTTTGCATACCAGTTTTTTGTTTCATTGAAGCCATCTACAAAACCATACTCACTCCAAATTTTATCGCCAAGGTCGTAATAGAAATGCTTTAATGCCTTCATAGAATATTGAGGTGTATAAGGAAAAGCTGAAAGGGCAGCTGTAGGAGCAATTGTTCCGCCATCATTTACAGGTGAGTAAGCATCATACCCGTTGTAGGTATCTCCGGCCGTAAGGCCCCAGGAGTCTGCACCATACCCTTTAAATCCTTTTGGATTATCAACACAGTAGTCGTGATTAATTAAAGTGTGGTTTTTATTCTGCAACCAATAATCTGCATAGTTGTCTTTTAGGTTTGATGGGTTTAAACCCAAGAAAGAATATTGAGAAAAAAACAATGGACCACCATAATCAAACCCTAGCGGTAACACATGGCCGTAAAATGATTTACCGTTTTTAAAAAAATTACTTTGTGCCCAGCCTTTATGGTATATACTTGCAGGCACAGGGTAATTATCGTCGCTTGCTGCCAGCAAGTACATAATTAAACATTCATTAAAACCACGTACCGGAAAATTCATTGCCCAACCATTATTTGGACTCCAATGCCAGTATAAAACATCTTCACCACCTTTTGTAAACCAGTTCCATTCAACATCATTCCACAAGCCGTTTATGCGGTTGCCTAATTCTTCTTCAACGTTATTATTATTGTTGAAATATTGACGGGCACATAATAAGCCCTGCATTAAATAAGAAGTTTCAACAAGGTCTGCACCATCATCTTTTCTGCTAAAAGGAATAGTTTTGCCGGTTGCACCATTTAGCCAGTGTGGGAACACTCCATGGTATGCATTCGCCTTGCCTAAAAACTTTGCCATCTTCAATAAAAATTTCGCAGCAGTATCTCTACTGATCCATTTTCTATCTGCTGCAACAATAATGCTCATTACGCCAAACCCTGTACCACCGGTCGTTACAACTTCATCACCATAATCATAAGCTACATTACTCCGCTCTCTGCTCATACCACTAATGGGGTGAGCAAAATCCCAGAAGTAACGAAAGGTTTGTTTTTGAACCAGTTCGAGTAAGGCGGTGTCAGATAAATTCTTAGGGCGTGTAGTAGGATTAAATACAGCTTTGTTCTGAGGCTGAGCAAAAACAGTTGCAGATGCAAATAGAAATGCAATAAATATTTTGGAACGATTTGAAAGCATGATATTTTATTTGCTGAAATTAAATTAAGATTAATAAAAGATTGTTACACTAATACTTTTTTTTAATTTGGAGATTAGCAGATTAAATACTGATTTGTTTTCAGAAATTTAGCCGCAGATTCGCAGATTATTTTTAGCATTAATTTTTTAAGATTACTCTTTTGTATTCTAATGATGTTTCAGAAAAGTTTAATATTAAACCAACCTGCAATTTTGAAATGGTCAAATAATTTATGACTTGTGCATAGTGTTTTTCAATAATTGTGGACGAGCACTTAACTTCTAAAATAATTTTATTTTGTACGACGAAATCAGCATAAAATTTATGAGGCAATATCTTTTTTTTATACTGAATCAGAAATTCTTTTTCCCTTTCAAAACTAATTCCCCTTTTATTAAATTCATACTCTAATGCGTCCTTATACACTATTTCCGAAAATCCTTTCCCCAATACCCTATGTACTTCCATACCTATACCAATTATTTTATAAGTTTCTTTTTGTAACGGATATTCTTCTTCATCAAAAGATGTAACCATACAAAAAAATTTAATAATTGTTATTGGTTTTAATCTGCGAATCTGCGGCGATAATTTTTAGCCGCAGATTCGCAGATTAGCTTTTTCTTTGGCAATATATCTGTACCTAATTACCTACAAATACGGTGCACTAAAACCAAGCGAAACCATGCCCGCCTTTACCTCCGGCGCACTTGTAAATAAATTCCACAACAAACCACTTCTATAGTTTTCAATATTCACAATAATTGGTCCTTGGTCTATCGCTAAAAATGAATCTGCAAACCATGGATCATCCAATTTAAAAGCATCTACAAAACCATATTGTTTAAATATTTTATCACCTAAAACATAATAGAAAAACTTCATGGCTTTCATAGATTCTGTAGGAGTATACGGAAACGAAGACAATGCAGCGGTGGGTGCAATTACACCAACATCATTTGTAGGAGAGCTTGCTGTATAGCCGCCATTTGGAATATCAGATGCAGTAAGCCCCCAGCA
>JAYVVD010000101.1:0-8610 GCA_043787295.1 Ferruginibacter sp.
TTAAGTCTTAATTTTTTTTGTTACTTTTTTGCATAAAGGTAAAAAAGTAAATACAAAGAAACCTATTACTAATAAGCATTTGCGAATAAAATGATCAATCCTATTTATTTAATACATTTAAATCATTTGTATGTAAACCTATATTTAAATAATGTTTTGCTGCCAGGTATAATGTTATTCTTCAATTTATTTATATGTAATTAAAAAGTTCTTGTAAGTTCAATGTTTGATGATGGGGCAACCACCAGAGGAACTTTTTCAATAACAGATAAATCTCTATCTATCCCATAAGCTTCACTGTCTGTCCGCGCAAGCTTTAAAATACTAAAATAACTATTTAAAATAAATCCTTCTCTGGCAGAAAATTCATTGTCATAAGAAAGGAATCTTTCCAAAATAACAAATCTAAAATCATTTATAGGATCTTTATATATCTCAGGAAATCGACTCGTCATTTCTATTTCTTTATTTCTGATCATTCCAGTTACTACCTTCTTAAGCATAATTCCTATTTTTGGTTGTATCTTAAAGCCTAAGTTGAAATTTACTCTTATTATTTTATTCTTACTAAGTTCTTCTATACTGTATTCCATCGTATATGGTTCGTCAACCCTGTTAATATTAATTAACCAATAAATATCAGCCCGTTTTGCAGGATTAGCAAAAATAGAATCGATAATTCTTTTCTCAATCTGACCTCGCTCTGATTTTGTAAGATAAACCACATGTGTAGCATATTTTGGAATGCTTGTATCATTACTGAGCTGTGCAAGTGAGGGTAGGTATTCTTTTAAAGAAACGAAAGTTAACAAGCGAAGTGTTATTTTTCGGGAATTATACCAAACATACATTGTAGTAATAAGGCCTATCTCAAATACCAGAAAGAATAATCTTTTAAAAAGTTTCACAGCATTAGCAATAAAAAAAGATGTTTCTACACAAACAAAAATGGTAACTATGGCTCCTACTATCCAAAAAGGGTAACGCTTTATATAACGTAAAAAGTAGGCAACCAAAATAGTCGTCATCAACATGGCAATTGTAATGGAAAACCCGTAGGCTGCTGTCATGGCTTCACTGGTTCTAAAATAAAACACCACTAAAACACATCCTGTAAATAAAATCCAATTAATGCTCGGTATGTATATTTGCCCCCTTATATTAGTAGGATATTTTACTTTAATTCTTGGCCAAAAGCCTAAACTAATTGCTTCACTGATTAGTGTAAATGAACCACTGATCAGTGCCTGGCTAGCGATGATGGATGCAGCCGTGGCTATCAGTACACTCAGCAATAAAAAGGAAGGAGGAACAATTGCAAAAAAAGGATTAACTCCACCTAAATCTTGTTTATGCTGTAATAATGCCCAGGCTCCCTGACCCATATAATTTAGTACTAATGTAATTTTAACCAGTATCCAGCTGATCTGTATATTTTTTTTTCCGCAATGACCCAAATCGGAATAAAGCGCTTCAGCACCTGTAGTGCAAAGGAATACGGCACCCAATAACCAAAAACCTTTTGGATGTTGCGTTAATAATTTAATACCATAAACCGGATTTAAAGCAGAAAATATTTGTGGGTAATGTATAATTTGGCTGATTCCCAAAACTCCCAACATTGTAAACCACAGCAACATTATAGGGCCAAAAGATCCACCTATAACTTTCGTACCAAAACGTTGAAAAATAAACAGTAATAAAAGTATAACTAATACGATTTCTAAAACCAAGCTATTGCCCGGTACAATATGCTCTTCCATTCCCTTTACCATATTTAAACCTTCGATGGCAGAAGTTACCGTAATAGGTGGAGTGATAATACCATCTGCAAGCAAAGTGCCTGCACCAATAATAGCCGGATACACTAATTTTTTGCCATATTTATTTACCAAAGCATATAGAGAGAAAATGCCACCCTCCCCATGATTATCAGCCTGCAAAGTAATGAGCACATATTTAAAAGAGGTTTGTAATGTTAATGTCCAAAAGATGCAGGAGATTGCACCAAATACCAACTCTTTACTAACACCTCCTCCATCTGTAATAATTGTTTGAAATGTATACAACGGAGAAGTTCCAATATCTCCATAAATGATACCAAGGGCAATCAATAATCCTGCAGCTGAAACTTTTTTATAAGTAGATTCCATATACTATTATTTTAATAATAAAAAAGGTTTTGTTAAAAATTCGTATAACCAAAATATATTTATTTGTTATTAGCTTTATAAGAATCATTAAAGTTTAAATCCCCACACTCTCGGAAAACTAAAGAATTCGGTATTACTTTCTCTTTCTGTTGGGTAAATTCTTAAAAATAAACAAGGGCCCTGGCCCTGTAAAACGTAAAAATTTTTTCCCGCATTAGATTATTTTTTCTGCTTGACCCCTGTTAACTTGTCCTTATTAAAACTTTTATTTTAATAGCAGATTAGTATTCATATTTGCACAATTTATATATGATAGATTTACACACAATTAATAATGCAATATTTTTCAAAAAAATACAAAAATGTATCCATAATCCAAATACTCAATTATTTATAAAAAAATAATTAATGGAAATATTTTAAAAGTTAGAAAAATTGTATTTATTTATGGATATACAAAATTGCAAAAAATGAAAAGGATGATTTATTTTTTTTGATAAAGGCAAGAATATCAGTATTCTTCAAATGAGATGCTGTAGAATTGTCTTTTTCTTTCTCACTTTGGATTAATTAGGATTTGGAAAGAATATATTCTATAATAACTCCCCAAAATAATATCTCCCCTGAAGTTTATAATAAAATGAAGTAATATTGACCCAACTCGGGGAAATTCAAATTTTGCTACTATTTCAACCCCAACCGGGTGTTAATAGTAAGAAAAAGAGTTTTGAATTATCATATTCAAATTCCCAAAAATAGAAATAGACAAGCAGATTGAAGCCCACGCCGATATTGGGGAAAAAGGAATGGTACCAACGGGCAGCGTTCATTAGAATACAATAATAATTAATCGACATAAACATAACACAATGATATTGGCTATCAACGGCGGGTTTTTCAGCATTAAGTTTGCCTTATTTAAAATTGATAATTCTCTGACTCAATTGTTTAATGGGGAAATAGAAAATATTGGTTCCGAAAAAGCGAAACTCAATTCTACAAATTCTAATAGCCAACAAAAAGAAAGCATCTCTATTCAAGCTGTCAATCACAATGAAGCTGCTGAAAATCTCATTGAATGGCTCAAAAAACAGGAAGGGTTTAATGCGTCAAAGCGATTGTTCACCGTATTGTACATGGGATGAAACAGACTGAGCCTGAATTGATCACTGACCATTTATTGGTAGCATTAAAAAAGATCAGCGCCTTTGATCCTGAACATTTGCCGGAATAAATTAAGTTGATAGAGGTATTTAAAAAACAATACCCAACGTTAAAACAAATCGCATGCTTTGATACTTCTTTTCATACTTCCGTGCCGGTTATTGCAAAATTATTATCTATTCCACGACGCTATTATGAAATGGGGATTCAGCGTTACAGGTTTCATGGGCTTTCTTATGCTTACCTAATAAAAGAAATTGAAAGTATAGATGGGAAAGAAACTGCAAAGGGCAAAATAATTTTGGCGCATCTTGGCAATGGTGCAAGTATTGCAGCAGTAAAAGATGGAAAAAGTGTTGACACGAGCATGGGCTTCACAGCAACATCAGGGTTACCAATGGGCACACGTACCGGCGATCTTGATAGGGTGTTGCATGGTTTTTAATGCAAGAAAAGAATGTTACAGCAAAACAATTTAGCCACATTATTAATCAGGAATCCGGTTTGCTGGGCATATCAGAAACAAATTCAGATATGCGTGAATTAATGAATATTGAATACAAAGATGAGCGTGCCAAAGATGCTATTGAATTGTTTTGTTATCAAGCCAAAAATGGATCGGCTCATTTGCTGCATCATTCGGAGGCTTAGATACGCTTGTATTTTCAGTTGGCATTGGCGAACATTCGTCGGAAGTTCGCAGTAAAATTTGCAATGGTTTCGAGTTTCTGGGTATTAAATTTGATGAAATAAAAAACAGAAGTAATGAACCAGTTATTTCTACGGAAATAAGCAAAACGAAAGTGCATGTTATAAAAACCAATGAGGAGTTAATGATAGCAAAACTGGTTTGTAACTTTTTGAATCAATTAATTAAAAGTGCCGCTGGCTATAAAATAAAAGTAAATGTGTAAATGGTGTAACAATTATCAATATCTGTACAAAGGTTGGGTGTTAAGTACCTATCTTTTAAGGGAATTAAAAACAATCTTATAATATATCAATTAAAAAAAATAATATGACTATTCTATTAAATACTGACAATAATTTAAGCTTACATGAAGCATTCGGTACCCAGTTAGATAACTTGCTTTCAGAAAAGCTAAGCAGATTTAGCGAACACATAACACGTTTGGAAGTTCATCTATCGGATGTGAACGGTTCCACCGGTTGCCGAATTTAGGCAGCAAGGGTGCTTATCTAAAACAACAGTTGCAATGTAAATTAATAGAACACAAACATTACGTTCACCAACACGGCAAAGACTTGCCTGAAATTCTTAACTGGAAATGGAACAACAACAAAATATAAAAGCAAAAATTACAATCCCTGCAATTGAAATGACTGTTTTGGGTATTGCTGCTGATCATGGCGGGTATACTTTAAAAATACAACTGGTTGCATTATTAAAAACTGCCGGTTATGAAGTAAAAGATTTCGGTGCTTATCAACTCAATGCAGGTGATGATTACCCAGATTTTGTTATTCCACTTTCAATGGCATTGGCCAATAAAGAAGTATCACGAGGGATTGCTATATGTGGCAGCGGTGTTGGGGCTTGTATTGCCGCCAATAAAATTGCCGGAGTCCGTTCCGCTTTGATTACTGATTCTTTTTCTGCCCACCAGGGCGTTGAGGATGACAATATGAATATTTTATGTTTAGGTGGCAACATCACCGGTGCTAAGTTGGCCTGGGAACTTGTACAAATTTTTTTAAGTGCAAGGTTTAAAAATGAAGAACGGTTTTTGCGACGTCTTAAAAAAGTTGCTAAGCTGGAAAAGAACAAAAATTAAAAACATGAAATGAATCAACAACTATTAAAAGATTCTATTGAGTAACTGTTTGCCGAGGTTGAAGAAATAGCCGTCGTTTATAATGCTGAATAAGCAGAAATAATTTTAGAAAAAGATTTTAATTTTTTTAATACTGGTTTTATTTCAATCAAAAAACACAAAGAGAAATTCCGCAAAAGAAAATTAATTAATCTAACATGAATATATCTATTTTGGCAGGAAAGCATGCTGAACAAAATCTGCTGGTAAACATACCAAGACTTGTTACAGCTTACTATACAGGCATTCCTGATTCTCAAAATTCCGGTCAGCGTGTTGCATTCGGCACATCTGGTCACCGGGGCAATTCATTAATTAATTCTTTCAATGAAAATCATATTCTTGCAATTACGCAGGCAATTTGTTTTTACCGCAAAGAACAAAAAATTGATGGCCCTTTGTATGTAGGGTTTGATACACATGCATTGTCTGCACCTGCTTTTGCAACCACGATGGAAGTGCTGTCCGCAAATGATGTTGAAGTAATGATTGCTACCAACGATGAGTACACTCCTACTCCGGTAATATCTCATGCGATCTTACAATACAACAAAGATCGAAAAACAGGTTTGGCAGATGGCATTGTTATTACGCCTTCTCACAATCCACCAGGTGATGGTGGCTTTAAATACAATCCCCCAAATGGCGGACCAGCATCAGGCACGGTTACGAATTGGATAGAAGCCAAAGCAAATGAATTGTTGCAAAACAATTGTCAATCCGTAAAAAGAATTTCTTTTAAAAAAGCATTGGCTGCTGATACCACGCATCGCCATGATTTTCTAAATAATTACATCAACGATATAGAAAATATTATTGACATGGATCTGATTAGGGATTCGAAAATTAATATTGGTGTTGATCCTTTAGGCGGTGCGGGTGTTAATTATTGGCAACCTATTGCAGATCGATACAAACTCAATCTAACAGTTGTAAATAAAATCGTTGATCCAACTTTTAGTTTTATGACAGTAGATTGGGATGGTCAAATCCGCATGGATCCTTCATCTGCATACGCAATGCAGAGGCTCATTGCAATGAAAGACGATTACGATATTTCGTTTGCATGCGATACGGATCATGACCGGCATGGAATCGTTACAAAAAGTGCCGGGCTCTTAAATCCAAACCATTATTTATCTGTTGCAGTTTTTTATCTGTTGCAAAATCGTCCGCAATGGAATATAAGAGCAGCAGTTGGTAAAACAGTTGTAACTACCCAACTCATTGATCGCATAGCAACAAAACTGGAAAGGAAGATTTATGAAACACCTGTTGGATTCAAATGGTTTGTAGATGGCTTGTTGAATTCATCGCTTTGTTTTGGTGGTGAAGAAAGTGCAGGCGCCTCTTTTTCAAGATTGGATGGAAGTGTTTGGACGACAGATAAAGATGGCTTTATTCCAGCGTTACTATCAGCCGAGATTACTGCAAAAATGGGAAAGGATCCTGGTGAAATATATAGTGAACTTACAAAAGAATTCGGAGAATCTTTTTATGATCGCATGGAAGCCAAAGCAACTCCCGACCAAAAAGAAAGGCTAAGTAAACTTTCCTCCGACATGATGAAACAAAAAGATTTTGCCGGCGAAAAAATTATTGATTCACTCACAAAAGCTCCCGGAAATAATGCTGCAATTGGGGGTCTAAAAGTAACCACAGAAAATGGTTGGTTTGCTGCACGACCATCAGGCACAGAAGATATTTATAAAATTTATGCCGAAAGTTTTTTAAGTAAAGATCACCTTGAAAAAATTATTGATGAAGCACAAATAATTGTGAATACCCAATTCCAGTAATGTTTTGGTTTAACGCAGTGCAAATCCTATAAGAATTTATTTTAATGCTCTCAGCATCTTTTGTGTAACTTAAACGATGAAAAAATTAAAAGCCCAAAATATGCCAGTAACAGATCCACAAGGATCTGATTTGGACATGCTGGAAAAATTGCAACGGGAAACTTTTGATTATTTTTTAACTGAAATCAATCCGGTAACAGGGCTGGTTGCGGACAAAACGGAACCGGGTTTTCCATCAAGCATAGCTGTTACCGGGATGGCAATTACAGCCTATGTAGTTGGTGTAGAAAAAAAATTACTTTCCAGAAAAAATGCGATTGAAAGAATACTTAAAATCCTGAGATTTTTTTATGATAGCCAACAGGGAAAACAGGCAAATGCTACCGGCTATAAAGGATTTTATTATCATTTTCTAAAAATGAATAATGGTGAAAGAGAATGGAATTGTGAATTATCCACGATAGATACATCGTTGTTTATTGCCGGAGCTTTGTGTGCGGCTACTTATTTTAAAAACAAGAACAGAGAAGAAACAGAAATAAGAGAACTTTCTGATAAACTTTACCGCAGGATTGACTGGCAATGGGCACTTAACAACGGAGAAACAATATGCCAGGAATGGAAACCCAGGTCAGGTTTTGTCCCTTACCGATGGGATGAAAATTACAGCGAAGCTATGATCATGTATATGCTGGCTTTAGGCTCTCCAACTTTTCCCATTAAGCCAGCAGGTTATAAAAAATGGACAAATACTTTTAAGTTAACCGAAGTGTACCATACATCCTATTTATATGCGGGTCCATTGTTCATACATCAATTTTCCCACATGTGGATTGACTTTCGTGGCATACATGATGAATTTAATAAAAAAACCGGCATTGATTATTTTGAAAATAGTAGGCGTGCAACTTATGTTCATAGGCAATATGCTATTGAAAATAAACTTGAGTTTAAAAATTATGGCGAATATTGCTGGGGTTTAACCGCAAGTGATGGCCCAGGAAAAAAGAAGTTAAAGATAGATGGTAAGCAAAGAGTTTTTTACAATTATATCGCAAGAGGTGCTCCATTCGGACCTGATGACGGAACTGTTTCCCCTTGGGCTGTTGTGGCTTCACTTCCATTTGCACCTGAAATAGTAATCGAAACAATTCGTCATGCAATCGAAAAATTGAATTTAAAACAACACAGATTATATGGATTTGATGCCAGCTTCAATCCAACTTTTCCTGAGAAGACTGCAAATTCTAATGGCTGGGTATCTCAATGGAAATTTGGGTTAAACCAAGGTCCAATTGTTATAATGATCGAAAACCATCATACCGAGTTGATATGGAACATTATGAAAAAATGCACATACATAACCGAAGGACTTCAAAAGGCTGGGTTCAGTAATGGATGGTTGGATAATTTATAATAGGTTTATTTATTGCTCAATTGTTGAAACAGCAAGTTCCTTAATTATTTATTTTCATAAATAGATCCTAATTGCTATAATTGCGAACTTTTCGAAAGTAACAGCAGTTGGCAACAAAAATATTATTAAATTAAAGACCAGACATGAAAAGAAGAAAATTTTTAGGTATTGCGGAAAGTTCCATTTTAATTATAGGAGTAAGTTATTTAATCAGCGACAAAAATAATTTTGTAAGAGCCCAT
>JAYVVD010000102.1:0-5332 GCA_043787295.1 Ferruginibacter sp.
GGAGTTGGTAGGATGTCAGTCTCCATTTCAAGTTGACGTATGTCCTCAGTACCTCTTCCATCTAATCTTTTGCGATCGTTCAAGATCATATCTCTTACAACGTTATATTGTAATTCTGCAAAATAATGCCCAATTAAATGTTTATCTTTTTGTTCCAATTCTTCTCCCAGAAATTCTTTAAGCTCTGTTTTTAAAGCTGCAAAAGCATCGCTTCTTTCATGCTTTGCAGAAGCCGCAGATGAAATGGCATACATTTTATCTTTTGCAAAAGCTATAATTTTTGTATCTAAATCCTCATTTCTGTAAGGTTTTGTATAATCTCTTTTTACATTTGATCCTACTATATCTCTTAAATCTTCCTGAGCTTTAACCTGTACCTGTATTGCTTCATGTGCAGTTTCAATAGCAAGAATCAAATCTTCCTCGCTGCATTCTTTACTCTCTCCCTCTACCATCATAATATTCTTGCTGGTAGCAGCTATTAAAAATTCCATATCACAGGTAGCTAATTCTGTACGTGTTGGATTGATGACAATTTTTCCATCAACACGTGCAATGCGCACTTCAGAAATAATTTCCTGAATTGGAATATCTGACACAGCCAATGCTGCAGAAGCTGCAAGACAAGCAAGTGAATCAGGCATTACTTCATCATCAGACGAAATAAGGGAAATTAAAACCTGTACATCGCATAAATAATCCTCCGGAAATAATGGACGTAGTGCACGATCTATTAATCTGGATGTAAGAATTTCGTAATCGTTTAAGCGAGCTTCTCTTTTAAAGAATGAACCGGGAATTCGACCGTTAGAAGCAAATTTTTCCTGATAATCTACTGATAATGGAAAAAAGTTTTGACCTTCTTTAGATTCTTTATTGGCAACAACTGTTGCAAGCAAAATACAATTGCCTTGGCGAACAGTTACGGCTCCATCTGCCTGTCGGGCCATTTTACCTGTTTCGATGGTAACCATTCTTCCTGCACCTATGTCGAACGTAACTGATTTAGGTTGTAATAATGACATTTTAGTATGATTTGTGGCTGAAACTTTTTATTTCAACACGTTAATAAG
This sequence comes from Ferruginibacter sp., assembly GCA_043787295.1. Classification (GTDB taxonomy): domain Bacteria; phylum Bacteroidota; class Bacteroidia; order Chitinophagales; family Chitinophagaceae; genus Ferruginibacter. Next base: position 1,074 of record JAYVVD010000102.1, read on the forward strand.
ATAGTAGGTATAAAGAATAAATCCCAACGGCATGATGCAGTTGGGAGAAATTCAAAAATAATTACATATTGGAAATTATTTACGGAGACCTAATTTTTCAATTAAAGCTCTGTAACCAGTAAGATTGTGTTTGCTAAGGTAGGTAAGCAATCTTTTACGCTGACCAACCATGATCATCAAACCACGCTGAGAAGAAAAATCTTTCTTGTTGGTTTTAAGATGCATCGAAATGTGATTGATACGCTCTGTAATCATTGCTACTTGCCCTTCAATAGAGCCCGTATTTTTGGCGGTTCCGCCATAAGTTGAGAAAATAGTTGCTTTTTTCTCTAAAGTTAAATGCGACATTAATTTTTTGTTTAAAACGGTTTTGTTTTACTTTTTTCTGATTGAGTGCAAAAGTATATAATAAATGCTAAATAATGTGGAAAATCGAGGTTTTTTTTTGAATATTGCGGCTTATGAGTCTACGATTTGCAATAATAGGGTGTGGCCGAATTGCTAAACGACATGCTGACCAAATTATTAAGCTGGGAAACCTCGTTGCAGTCTGTGACATTAACCGAGAAAAATGCAACTCCTTCGCTGCAAATTATAACACTAAAGCATATTATTCAATCGATGATTTATTAAATAATGAAAAAAATTTATCAGTAATAAGCATTTGTACTCCTAATGGCTTACATGCTGAACAAAGTATATTGTCACTTAAAAGCGGTATAAATGTTTTGTGCGAAAAACCACTTTGCATTGCTGTAAAAGATGGAGAGCTAATGATAAAAACTTCATTGGATGCTGATAAAAAATTATTTGTAGTGAAACAAAATCGTTACAACCCTCCTATTATTTTCTTAAAAAAGTTAATTGACGAAAAAAAACTTGGTAAGATTTTGAGTTTTCAAATAAACTGTTTCTGGAACAGACCGGATGCATATTACGTTGAATGGAAAGGAAAAAAAGATCTTGATGGCGGAACCCTTTTCACTCAATTCAGCCATTTTATTGATTTATTATATTGGATGTTAGGTGATGTTGAGGAAGTGGAAGCAATTTCAAAAAATTTTTTACATGCAGGCATCGAGATTGAGGACTGCGGAGTTGTGCTTTTTGAAATGAAAAACAAAGCTATTGGTACACTAAATTATACAGTAAACAGTTTTGCTAATAATATGGAAGGATCATTTACTGTATTTGGAGAAAACGGAACAGTAAAAGTAGGTGGGCAATATTTAAATGAATTGGAATATTGCAAGGTGAAAAATGTGGAAGTGCCGATTCTGCCAAAAAGCAATGCAGCCAATGGCTACGGATTTTACCAGGGAAGTATGAGCAACCATGATAAGGTTTATGAAAATCTTGTAAGGGTATTGCAAAATCCTTCACATGATTTCGCAACCGGCGAAGAGGGATTAAAAACAGTTGAAATAATTGAAAAAATTTACTCGCAGCAATAATTGAAAAATATATTACATATAGTTGGTAACAGACCACAATTTATAAAATTGGCGGTTTTATATAATGAACTAGCAAAGGATAAAAATATCTTACAAAAAATTATTCATACAGGTCAGCATTACAGTACCAATATGAGCGATATTTTTTTTAAAGAACTACAGATTCCTTCTCCCGATGTAAATTTTAATATTCAAAATAATTCCCCACATATATTTATTGGACAAGCCACAGAAGCGCTGTACGACTTCTTTTTAACCGAACAAAATTTGGTGGTTTTTACTTATGGCGATACAAATACAACATTAGCTGCTGCTATGGCTGCTAAAAGATGTTCACTCCCTTTAATTCATTTTGAAGCAGGTGTTAGAACCTACGATAACAGTATGCCAGAGGAAACGAACAGAATTATTACAGACAGGCTTGCTGATGTAAATTATTGTTGCACCGAACAAAATTTTACCTGCATGCAAAGTGAAGGTTTTGGGGTTGCAATTAAAAATGAATTGATATTGACAGGCGATTTAATGCTTGATGCGTTTTTAAAAATTCCTCCTTCTACATCAAAAATAACTGATCATCAAAAATATATTGTCTGCACAATACACAGAGATGCTAATTTAGCAAACAAGCAAAATCTTACAAATATATTCTGTGCTTTAAATAAAATACATGAAAGTATTCCGGTTGTGGTGCCATTACATCCTCACACAAAAAAACGATTAGATGAATATAGATTAACGACAAATTCTACTTTATTGCAACCTATCGGGTATGCTGATATGAAAACACTTCTTTGCGGAGCAGAATATATTATTACAGATAGTGGTGGTACCAGCAGAGAAGCATATTTTTTAAAGAAAAAATCTTTGGTAGTTATGGATCATCCTTTTTGGCCCGAGATTATTAATGCAAATTGTAGTTTGCAAACAGGAGCAGATACTCATGCTATTATTCAAAATTTTAATTTGCTGCCAAACTTACAACCTGATTTTACAACTAATATTTTTGGTGTTGGCAATGCCGCTGAAAATATACGAAAGCACCTAACTGTTTATCTTGCACAATAATAAAACCGGTTTGTTTAACATGGCTGCAAAAACAATTACTGTTTCAGTTATATCTGATCTTACTACTGACCAACGGGTAATAAGGATTTGCGAAACCTTACAAAAAATGGGCTTTACGGTTTATGTAATTGCACGATCATTTAATAACAGTTTACCGCTAGATGAATATCCGTTTAAAGCCTCAAGAATAAAATGCTTTTTTAGAAAAGGAATTATGCAGTATGCAGAGTTTAATATAAAACTTTTGGTAAAATTACTTTTTGGTAAAACAGATTATTTACTTGCCAATGATCTTGATGTCCTTATACCAAATTACATAGTCAGTAAATTAAAAAGTAAATTTCTATTTTACGATACGCACGAATATTTTACTGGTGTGCCAGAACTTAAAAATTCCCATGTAAAAAGAAAGATCTGGAAATTTTTTGAAGACGGTATTTTTCCAAAATTAAAAGTAGTTTATACTGTAAATAATTCTGTAAAAAATAAATATTTTGAGGAGTATGGAAAGGAAATTAGCGTAGTAAGAAATGTCCCGGTTACCAAGAAAAAAAATCCAGTAGAATTACCGACAAAATGGGAGAATAAAACTATACTCCTACTGCAGGGTGCAGGTATAAATGAAGGCAGAGGCGGCCTTGAACTTCTGGAAGCCATGAAATATTTATCTGAAAATTATTTATTGTTATTAATTGGGAGTGGCACCCAATGGGATACCATCAAACAAAAAAGAAATGAATGGAACCTCCAGAGCAAAGTTGAAATGATAGAAAAATTACCTCCTGCACAATTGCAAAAATATACTGGTATTGCCCAAATAGGATTTAGTTTAGATTCTTTTGACGATTTAAATTGCCTTTATAATTTGCCCAATAAAATTTTTGATTACATGCATGCCGGTGTACCTGTTATTGCAACTGCAATACCCGAGGTAAAATATATTATAGAAAAATATAAATGCGGTATTTGCATTGAAAGTAATGACCCGCAAAAACTTGCTGATGCAGTTTTAAAGATTATGGCAGATAAAAAAAATTATTTGAGCTATAAACAGAATTGTATAAGCGCTGCAAAAGAACTTTGCTGGGAAAACGAAAGTAAAAAATTTGAACAAATTTATATACCATTTTTGTGAGCGATAAGCATCTCCATATAGTAATGCACGATGTGCCCTACCCAGCTGACTTTGGCGGTGTAATTGCTTTATTTTACGAATTAAAATCGTTTCATGCTATTGGATTAAAAATACATTTACACTGCTTTTTAAACAAACGACCTCAGCAGGAAATATTAAATAGATATTGCGAAACTATTCATTATTATAAAAGAAGAAAGTTAAGTGCGCTCTCAGTTAACATTCCATTTATTGTAAATACAAGAAAAAGCAATTCACTTTTACTAAACCTACAAAAAGACAACCACCCAATTTTATTACAAGGAATACATTGTACCTATTATTTAAATAAAAACAAATTAAGTGGAAGAAAAATATTTATACGATTGCACAATGTGGAATATCGTTATTATGAACAACTTGCAAAATGGGAAAGTAATTTTTTAAAAAAAAAATACTTTCAATACGAGGCGAGGCTTCTTAAAAAGTATGAAGACAACATTGCAAATAAAGCAAAAATAGTTACGTTAAGCACAGAAGATGCTGCATTGTATGTAAAAGAATTTGGGGCAAAAGAAATAAGTTTTTTACCGGTTTTTTTGCCTTATGAGCAGGTTAGTAGT
>JAYVVD010000103.1:0-11734 GCA_043787295.1 Ferruginibacter sp.
TTAGGTTCATTTAAAAACGGCGAAAAAATTGAACTTTCTAAATTAATTATGCTCATGCTTTCTATGAGTGATAATACAGCAAGTTTATGGTTGCAAAAAATTGCAGGAACCGGAACAACAATTAACCAGTTGATGGAGCAGAATGGTTTTGTAAATACAAGAGTAAATTCAAAAACGGTTGGTAGAGAAACTGACAGAACGCTGTATGGATGGGGGCAAACGACCCCAAAAGAAATGGCTACAGTTTTTGAAAAATTGTATAGAGGAGAAATTCTAAGTGATAGCCTTAGTAAAAAAATGATTCGTTTACTGGGTAGAAATTATTGGGATGAAGAAGCATTGAGTGAAATACCTTCAACAATTTTTGTGGCCAGTAAAAGCGGTGCCGTTGATGCAAATAGAAATGAAATTTTATTGGTAATGGCTAAAGAACCTTATCTGTTATCGGTATTCACCAAAAATAATAAAGATAAAAGTTGGGATTACAAAAATGAAGCATGGGTACTTACAAGAAAATTATCTAAAATGATCTATGAATTTTATAGCAGATAATTTTTAATTACACTTTCCTTTTAAAGTTTAAATAATCGAGATAGTAAACGATTTTTATACTAAACTCATTGCTGTGAGGATTGTTGAAAACAGCAACTAAGTTTTTTGTATAATTATAATTGCTGTATGGATCTAAATAAACATTACTGCCCAGTGAATTTTTCCAGTTGAAGGTTAAACGGCTTCCCCACTTAAAATCCCAGGTGTAAAACATATCAATATTAAAAACATTAAAATTTCTGTTTTTGCCATCAACAAATGCGTAATTAGTCCAATCTCCATCGCTCTTTAATTTATAAAAAGTCTTATTTATTATTGATGTCCAGTTATGTCTTAACCTGATTGTTGCATTCATACGTGGCGTAAAATTATATTGCCCACCAACAATAATATTGTTCGTTTTTACTGTTCTGAAAGCAATTATTGGGTCATTGTATCCATTAACTAATGTGCTAACAGAGTCTCTGTAAGAGAACCCCCATTGGCCCTTATCAACGGTTCTGTCTAAGCTGGCATTTAACTGAAATTTATCATTGAAACGATAGCGGGTATTTAATTTAGACGTGAAGTAAGCGTCATTTTTAATTTTGCTGTCAGCTTCAGCCGCACCAACAAACCATCCGCCATATAACTTTTTTCTACTATCGCTGCTTCCTCCGACTCCTAAAAATACATAAGCAAACCTGTTTAATTTTAAACCAGGCGTTCTTGGTTCAAAAAAATCAACTGAGCCAAAGGGCTTCGAACTTACCTGAAAATTAGCATCCCAAAAGTTTTTAAAAAGAAAATTAGCTCTTCCAGATATGTCAAATGAATTCCATTTAAAAGGTTTGTAGAGATACGAATTATTATAGTTGATAGAATAACTATGGCTCAAATATTTTTTAGTTGGCTTATTGAAGTTTACACTTGCCCCACCAAATTGTTCGAATGAATTGTTGTTTTGTAAGTATCCTATATCATTCGGATCATACGTATCACTTTCTACATTAATTCCAGAATACCATCGCCATTTTCCGCTTACTTTTCCGCCATTTAATTCTGTTTTATATCCATTATAATTATCGAGTTTTCCAGATATGGAACTGTATTTTCCTGAAGCTCTTACATTGTAATTATTGGCTGCATCAAATATAGAAATATCCAGTCCGGTTACGTTTGCATTTCTGCTGTTTCCTTTGCGGGTAACATTTGTATTTGTAAGCGTTGCAGAGGAACGGTTTTTTAATGACTTGTCCAGCACAAGCACATTATAATTCGTTAACGGCTCCGTTTGAATAATTGAATCAAGGTTGGTAATGTTGTTTATTAAAACGGCTTCCATAGGTTTTGTAACAGCATTAAAAACACCTATGCCTAAATTATTTTTCGTGCGACCACTCAGTTTTGTCGCATTATACAATCTTGTAATGCCGGGGTTTTTGTTTATGGAATATTGGGTGTTGTTTTTTGCAAAATTTAAAACCTGTCCCGTGCCCATTGGTTCAGCACCTATACGTCGGCTATAAAACAAACCTGCCTTATTAAACAATTCTGTCCCTTCTGTAAAAAATGGGCGGTAGTCGTCAAATTTTATCTGAAACGGTGTTAGGTTTAAAAATAGATTGTCGCTTTGAACCTGAGCAAAATCTGGTATCAGTGTAACATCCAAAGTAAAACTTTCGTTGATGCCATATTTTACATCCATGCCACCGCTTTTTATATAATCCGTTTGCTTTTTGCCATTAGCAGAAGGTGACTCCCGAAATCCGCCGCTGATATAGGGTAAAAAAGAAAGCCTGAGAGGCGGAGTGATATTGGAAAGATTGGTTAATTCTCCCCATTGATTAATAGTTCCGTCTTTGTTGGGATCCTGTGGGCTCCATGTATCATTTTCATTTGTTTTTCTAATAAAACGTGTGAGTTGCATACCCCAGTTCTGAACATCCTTTTTAGCAAAACGAATGGCACTAAAAGGTATTTTCATTTCCACTATCCATCTGTCAGATTGAATATTTACTGCGCTTTCCCACACTGCGTCCCAGCTTCGATCTGTACCGTTTGCTGCAGACTGCCTTGCATCGCCCTGTACACCTGCTGCCGTAACCTGAAAAATAAATCCGTTCTGTTTGTCAAGATAAGGATCTAATCCGATCGTGAAAATATCACAATCCTGTCTGTCATTTCCATCTCTTTGTGTTAACTGCCTGCGTATATTTTTTGCATCATCATACATGGTTGCCAATACAAAAACTGCTTCATTATTATATGCGATTTTTACTTCAGTATTTTTTGTAGGTTTTTTTCCAAAATCAGGTGCTGATATAATAAAATCGTTTATCACATCAATATCTTTCCAGGGGGCATCATCCATCTTTCCATCTATTTTAATGCTTCCGGTAATTTTTACGGCAGTATTTTTTTTGGTTTGTGCTGCACAAATATTATTGACAGTTATTAAAAGTATTAATAGTAAATATCTCATGTGTAAATGCTAAAGTAAAAAGTTTACTTAAACTTTTTTTAAAAAATTATGAGTGGCGAATTAAATATTTTGAGAGATTGGTACTATTAAAAAACGGCTGGTGATTGCACCAGCCGCCATTAAGTAAAGTATTTTATTTTGCCTGCTTTTCGGCAAATTCTTTTCTTATAATGTTTAACGCTGCTCCCGCTTTAAACCATTCAATCTGTTGTTTGTTGTAAGTATGATTAACCATTATTTCATCTTTTTTTCCATCTTTATGTTTAATTACAAGTTTTAATCTTTTACCAGGGGCAAAAGTTTTTAAACGAATAATATCAATTACATCATCCTCTTGAAATTTATCGTAATCTGATTTATTTTCAAAAGTAAGCGCCAGCATTCCCTGCTTTTTAAGGTTAGTTTCGTGTATGCGGGCAAAAGATTTTACCAGCACTGCCCTAACTCCTAAATGCCGTGGTTCCATTGCTGCATGTTCCCGGCTGCTGCCTTCACCATAATTTTCATCACCCACTACAATCGTTCCAATACCTGCTGCCTTGTATGCACGCTGCGTATCAGGTACAGCACCGTATAAACCCGTTAATTGGTTTTTTACCAGATTGGTTTTATCATTTGCAAAGTTTACTGCGCCTATCAGCATATTGTTGCTGATGTTATCTAAATGTCCACGAAATTTTAACCACGGACCTGCCATAGAAATATGATCTGTTGTACATTTTCCTTTAGCTTTTATCAGCAATTTTAATCCACATAAATCGTCACCTTCCCATGCAGCAAAAGGCTCTAATATTTGTAATCTTTTACTGTCTGGCGATACTTTTACGCTAATGCCACTGCCATCTGCAGCGGGTGCATGAAAACCTGGGTCATCTACTGCAAAACCTCTTGGTGGCAATTCATAACCTGATGGTGCATCCAGTTTTACCCATTCACCTCTATCGTTTAAAAGCGAATCAGTAAGTGGATTAAAATTAAGATCACCTGCAATAGCCATAGCAGTTACAATCTCCGGCGATCCTACAAATGCAAAAGTATTAGGGTTGCCATCTGCACGCTTAGCAAAGTTTCTGTTGAAACTGTGAACTATGGTATTTTTTTCTGCTTTTTCTGCGCCTACCCGTGCCCACATTCCTATACATGGGCCACATGCATTTGCAAAAACAGTAGCGCCAATTTTTCCAAATGTTTCTAAAAAGCCATCTCTCTCAATGGTGAAACGTACCTGTTCTGAACCTGGTGTTATTGTAAATTCAGACTTTAATCTAAGACCTTTTTCTGTAACCTGTTTTGCCAGACTTTCGGCACGGCTTATATCTTCGTAAGAAGAATTTGTACAGCTACCAATTAACCCAACTTCAATTTTTGTAGGCCAGCCATTTGCTGCCGCAGCTTCTTTCATTTTAGAAATAGGCGTTGCAAGATCGGGTGTGAATGGACCGTTTAAATGTGGTTCTAAAGTATTTAAATCTATTTCTATTACCTGATCAAAATATTCCTTTGGGTTTGCATAAACCTCTGCATCGCCTGTAAGATGTTCTTTAATTGCATCTGCCATTGCAGCAATTTCTGCACGTCCGGTAGCAGAAAGATAACGGCTCATGCTGTCATCATAACCAAAGGTTGAAGTAGTAGCACCAATTTCTGCACCCATATTACAAATAGTTCCTTTACCCGTGCAACTCATGCTGGTAGCACCTTCTCCAAAATATTCTACAACTGCACCGGTACCACCTTTTACAGTAAGTATGCCTGCTACTTTTAATATTACATCTTTGGCTGCCGTCCAGCCATTTAATTTACCAGTAAGTTTTATACCAATCAATTTTGGCATTTTAAGTTCCCATGCAAGACCCGCCATTACATCACAGGCATCTGCACCGCCTACACCAATAGCAATCATACCAAGCCCACCTGCATTTACCGTATGGCTATCAGTACCAATCATCATTCCACCGGGGAAAGCATAATTTTCCAATACTACCTGATGAATTATTCCAGCACCGGGTTTCCAAAAACCAATTCCGTACTTATCTGAAACCGATGAAAGAAAATCATATACTTCACTACTTTCTGTTACAGCCCTCTCAAGATCAACGCTGCTGTTGTCTTTTGCTTCAATAAGGTGATCGCAATGTACTGTACTTGGTACAGCCACTGTTGTGCGGCCGCTTTGCATAAACTGTAACAATGCCATTTGCGCTGTTGCATCCTGCATAGCTACACGATCCGGTGCAAAATCAACATAAGAAATGCCTCTTTCAAAAGGTTTGCTGTGGTTGTTTTCCCATAAATGGGCGTATAGAACTTTCTCTGTAAGTGTAAGTGGTTTGCCAAGTAGTTTGCGTGCTGCTGCTATCCTTTCAGGAAAATTTGCGTACAGCTTTTGAATCATTTCAATGTCGAATGTCATAGACTGGAATTTTATTTGTAATAAATTTGAAGACAGGCATTTACCTATTCGGTAAATAATTACTGATTTCCATTAATTGCTGTAAAATTACTTAAAAAATGACCAATCTTTTAAAGGAAATTGCTGTAATTTATATTGTGTGTATATTTACAGCAATTGTAGCAAGATGAATAAATTTAAACACTTTATTGAATGGCATGTTTTTGGGGTTTGCACCGCAATAGGTGAGCGGATGGGTATTGCTACAACTACAATACGGAAATATTTTATTTACCTCTCTTTTGCTACTATCGGTTCTCCTGTAATAATTTATTTTTTCCTCGCTTTTTGGATAAATGTAAAACGATACGTATTAAACGCAAGAAGAAATCCTGTTAGATATTTGTAAGATATTTTAAATAATTGCAGCCCTTACTTTCACTAATTTCTCTAACAATTCTTCCAGCAAATCCAGCTTCAACATATTTGCACCATCGCTTTTTGCAACAGAAGGATTTGGATGCGTTTCAATAAATAAACCATCTGCACCTGTTGCTATGGCCGCTTTTGCAATTGTTTCTATTAGTTCAGGATTGCCTCCTGTAATGCCGCTTGTTTGATTTGGCTGTTGCAACGAATGTGTGCAATCCATAATTACTGGCACACCAATTTCCTTCATCCAGGTTATGTTTCTATAATCCACAATTAAATCCTGATAACCAAAAGTATTACCCCGATCAGTAAGCCATACTTTATTGTTGCCTGCGTGCTTTATTTTATCTACAGCAAATTTCATGGAGGGGCCGCTGAGGAATTGACCTTTTTTTACGTTGATAATTTTGCCGGTTTTTGCGGCGGCAACCAAAAGATCGGTCTGCCTGCAAAGAAATGCGGGTATCTGTAAAATATCTACATACTCAGCAGCCATAGCAGCTTCTTCGTGTGAGTGAATATCAGTAGTTGTAGGTATATTAAATTTTTTACCAACTTTTTTTATCAGCTTTAATGCTGCCACATCCCCAATACCTGTAAAACTGCTTGCACTTGTTCGGTTTGCCTTGCGGTAAGATGCTTTAAATATATATGGGATTTCGAGTCGTTTACAGATGGCCGAAACTTTTTCACCAATTTCCATAACTACATTTTCTCCTTCGGTAACGCATGGCCCTGCTATGAGAAAGAAATTATTTTTATTGTATTGCTGGTTTGCAAAAAGAGTGGTTAAATGTTTATTCATTTCACAAAAATACATGTAATGCAATTATTTTATGGGAAGAAAGCCGAGTTGTATTTACTGGGTATACTTGAAATTTTCATTTTACATTTGCCAAAAAGATAAGCAGTAAAATGATAAAAGATAAAATTTTAGTAATTGGTGCAAGCGGACAGATAGGAGTGGAGCTTACTATGGCACTTAGAAAAATATACGGAAATGCAAATGTTATTGCCAGCGATTTGAGGGAACAAAACCCTTTGCTGGAAGGCACAGGACCATACGTAAGCCTTGATGTAATGAATAAGGAAATGTTGCACGTACAGGTAATACGCCAAGGCATAACGCAGATCTATTTACTTGCGGCAATTTTATCCGCCACAGGCGAAAAAAATCCAAACCTTGCATGGAGCTTAAATATGCAAAGCCTTTTAAATGTGCTGGATATTGCTAAAGAAGAAAACCTGCACAAGGTTTATTGGCCAAGTAGTATTGCAGTATTTGGGCCAACATCGCCTAAAGTAAATTGCCCACAACAAACCATTATTGAACCTACAACGGTTTATGGCATCAGTAAATATGCAGGTGAATTTTGGTGCAATTATTATTTTAATAGGTATGGGGTAGATGTGCGCAGTCTTCGTTACCCGGGGCTTATTAGTTATAAGAGTTTACCGGGTGGTGGTACTACAGATTATGCTATCGAAATTTTTCATGCAGCAAAAGATAAGGAGCAATACGAATGTTTTTTGCAGGAAGATACTTATCTGCCCATGATGTATATGCCGGATGCTATACGTGCTACCATTGAATTAATGGAAGCGCCGAAAGAAAAAATAAACATCCGCACCTCTTATAACTTATCTGGAATGAGTTTTTCACCAAAAGAAATATCAGAAGAAATAAAAACTAAAATTCCTGATTTTGATATCATTTACAAACCGGATTCGCGGCAGGCAATTGCTAACAGCTGGCCCCAAAGTATTGATGACAGCGTAGCCAAAAAAGACTGGGGCTGGCAGGCAGAATATGATTTAAAAGATATGACGAAGGAAATGTTGGAAAATGCTTAACCATGTATAAATAGAAGAACGTGATATCAAAAAGCTTGTGAATTGACATATAAAATTTCCCCATGTAGCGTATATATTTAAATAAACTAGATTGATTATTAATTTGTTATAATGTTAATTCTTTCTAAACTTCTTTTAGTTCAGCCAATTTGGACTTACTTTTGCGCCCATTTTAAAAATTAAAACGAAAAACGTTTATGAAAAAATTAATTTTAAGTCTAGCAGTCATTACTGCAATGTTTAGTGCAATTGCACAAAAAAAAGAGTCAACTTCTCCTGTAAAAGTGAGCTTGGGTTTAGAAGCCGCAGCTCCGTTTGGTGATTTTGCTAAAGTTTCAAAGTTTGGTATTGGTGGCTCGTTACAAGGTGATTATAATGTTGATCCAACATTGGCTATTACGTTAAATGCAGGGTACATCAATTTTATAGGTAAAGATTACACCTACACTATCCCCGGCGGCGGTACCTTTACTACAAAAGCTGCTGACTTTGGCTTAATTCCTGTTCTTGCAGGTATAAAATATAGCTTTACACCACAGGTGTATGCATCTGCACAGTTGGGTGTAGCGTTTTCTACGAAAAAAGATGGCGGTTCTGATTTTACCTATGCGCCAGGCATTGGATACAAATTCAGTGATAATTTTGACATTCTTGCCAAATATACTGGCTATAGTGTAAAAAGCACCGGTAATAAAAACACTAGTTTAAATACTGCAGGTATTAGACTTGCATATACATTCTAATTTAAAAACGTAATATGTTTAAACCCCGCAATAGCGGGGTTTTACTTTTCACCATTATGTTTTTTTTAGATAACACTAAACATTATTTTTGCAAAAAAAAATACATTATGAAAAAAATAATACTAGCTACGTTAATAAGCGCAGCTGTGTTTTCAGTAAGTGCCCAAAACAGTAAAAATTTAAAATTTAGCCTTGGCGGAGAATTAGGTGTGCCCACAGGTAATTTAAACACTAGGTATTCCTTTGCTGTAGGTGCTACTGCGCAGGCTGATCTTGCTATAGACAAAGATGCTGCTATTACCTTTAATGCAGGAATAGTAGATTTAACCGGCAAAAAGATAAACAGCTCAGTAAAATATAATTCTATTGCTACTATTCCTTTATTAGTAGGTGTGAAATATTATTTTACGCCAATCGTGTATGGGTCGGGCCAATTAGGAACTACAGTATTTACAAATACTGGGGGTGGGTCTAAGTTTACATACGTACCAGGTATTGGTTTTAAAATAGATAAAAATATAGACTTGCTTGTTAAATACACAGGCTTAAGTGATGCAGGTGGTATTTTCGGTGCACGTGTAGCTTATGTTTTTTAATACCTAAACTTTTATATTTAATTAAGAACTAAAAGCTGTTTCCCCTAAAGCAGCTTTTTTTATTACTTTTAAATATGAACTATTCTTACCTCGCACTCGGCGACAGCTATACAATTGGTGAACAGGTTTTATTGGCAGATTCTTTTCCATACCAAACTGTACAACTGCTACGGCAAAATAACCTGTCATTTTTTGCACCGGAAATAGTTGCTAAAACAGGGTGGACGACAGATGAATTACAAAGCGAAATTGATGCAAAAGTATTTTTAGAAAAATATGATTTTGTAAGTTTATTGATTGGTGTAAACAACCAATACCGTGGAAGAGATCTTGTTGAATATAAAATTCAGTTTGAACAGTTACTTAGAAAGGTAATAAGTTTAAGCTGTAATAACTTAAAAAATGTTTTTGTTTTATCTATCCCTGATTGGAGTACAATGCCGTTTGCTAAAGACCGGGATAAGGAAAAAATTGCAAAGGAAATTGATGCTTTTAATGAAACCTGCAAAAACATCACACAAAAACTTGGCTGTACATTTATAGATATAACATTGTCGCAAAGAAATGATAGCACGGTTCCTGAAATGGTTGTTGAAGATGGTTTACATCCCTCTGCCCTTGAATATTGTAAATGGGCCAAAACGCTTGCTGCTGCTATTGCTGAGATTTGTTCTGCTTAAACCTTGCAGCAATTATCTCTAATCCATTATTGTTTATTTTGGAAGTTTTTTTAAGCAAATTAATAAAAGCTGTTACTTCACTTTCAGAGGCTGGACAACCAATGTTTCCTCCACTTACAAAACTATCCGCCAGTACTTTTCCATCCTTACTTAAGTTTACAAAAAACGGTAGACCGGCAGTTTCAGCTTTAAGCATTTTCAAAAATTCTGCCGCACCGGGGTTTTCTAAATTTTTATTTGCAGGACTTTCCTGTACGGTAAGGTGAATTGTTATAAAATTATCATTAAAATACTTTTTTGTTGTTGCATCGTTCATAGATGCATCCATTTTTTTGCACCATCCACACCAGCTTGCATGAAATATAACAAATACATTTTTGTTTTCTTTTGCTGCCTGTTTATATGCAGCAGATAAAATGCTTTCAGTTGATGGTACTTTTTGTGCAAAGCAAGTAAAAGCTAGATAAAAAAATAAACTGGTAAAAAATACTTTTCTCATTTTATTTGAATTTAAAAATATGGGTATGAAACTTTCAATAAATGATCAAATTTTAATTAAATATTCTTGCATTTCTACTTGATATTGTTGTGCAATGTTTGCAGCTTCTTCAGCAAAATTTTCTCCACCTCCTGCATAAATTACTGCACGGCTGGCATTTACTAATAGACCACAATCCTTGGTCATACCGTATTTGCTTGTTTCTGATAAACTGCCACCCTGAAAACCTATACCCGGAACAAGCAAAAAATTATCAGGAATTATTTTTCTGATATTTTCCAATTCGCTTGCTTGAGTGGCTCCTGTAACAAACATTAAATTATCCGGGTTTCCCCATTTGCTTACTGTATCAATTACTTTTTCGTATAGGAATAATCCTGCCACTTCTTTGTATTTTTCACTGCCGATCAAACGTTGCATTTCAAAATCCTGTGCGCCTTTATTGCTCGTTAATCCTAACACAATGGTCCATTTATTTTCGTATGCCAAAAAAGGTCTTATGCTGTCTTCACCCATGTATGGTGCAATGGTGATGGCATCAAATTGTAAAGTTTCAAAAAATGCTTTTGCATACTGCGACGATGTATTGCCAATATCTCCACGTTTTGCATCCGCTATTTTAAAATGTGTACTTGGAATATAGTTTACCGTTTCTTCCATGTCCTCCCAACCCTTGCTGCCATTGGCTTCATAAAATGCTGTGTTTATTTTATAACTAACGCAATAATGTTTTGTAGCATCAATAATTGCTTTATTAAAATCTACAATTGCATTTTTATTTTGTTGAAGATGTTTCGGAATTTTTGTAATATCAGTATCAAGCCCAACACATAAATAAGATTGTTTTTCTTTTATTTGATTTATTAAAATATTACGGTGCATAATTTTAAAATTCATTTTTATCAATACCAGTTTGTTTAGGAATGGCAAGTAAAGTTTCTTTCTTAATATCTTTACTCTCATGTGCTGGAACTATTACAGTAATATTACTGATTGAGTTAAAGAAAATATGATGTGAGCCTTTTGAACGTTTTAAAAAAAAGCCATTTGTTTCTAAATGTTTTATTAAATACTGCGGAGATTGGTTCATGCAGTTTCCAGATTAAGAGAATATTCCAAAGTATTGCTGTTATCAGGTATTTTTTCTCCTCTCGCCTGTAATTCTTCTATATATAATTCAATGGCTTCTTGCGCCATTGCTACTGCTTCTTCAATGGTATCGCCCTGCGTAATGCAGTCTGCCAATGCTGGAACAGTGACCATGTATCTCCCTTCATCTTCTTTGGTTAATAAAATTTTATAATTGTAGTGCATGATTTTATTTGTACATAAAAGTAATTTTTTTTAATAAATATTATAAACGTTTTTTCATTTCCGTTGCAATCAATAAATCATCTTTCTTATTTCTTTTTGTAAGATGATTTATAATATTTTGTTGTTCTTCTTTCGTTTTATTTTGACTTAGTTTAAATACATTTTCGAGTGTTTCAATTTCAATACTAAAACCAACAATTGCTTTCAG
>JAYVVD010000104.1:0-10814 GCA_043787295.1 Ferruginibacter sp.
CCTCATCCAAATTGGTTTTACAGAATAAGTAAATTTACATTGCCTTTTATTGATAATCCTTATGTGCCGGAAACTTTTTTCTTAAATGAAATTACCATGCCGGTAAATCTGGATGAGTATGTTTTAAAACCACTTTTTTCATTTGCCGGAATGGGCGTTGTTATTGATATTACGCAACAGGATATTGATAACATATCTGACCCGGAAAATTGGATATTACAACGAAAAGTAAATTATGCACCCATTATTTTAACGCCAGATGAACCTGCAAAAGCAGAAATAAGACTTTTTTATTTTTGGAAAGATGAATGGGAAAGACCCATTGCTGTACACAACCTTGCACGGTTAAGCAAAGGTAAAATGATAGGTACACGATACAATAAAGATAAAACATGGGTTGGCGGTACAATAGCTTTTTTTGAAACGCTATAATACTTTTTATTAAAAATTACGAACAATATGATACAAGGTCCCGGCAGGTTTGAATATTATTTAATACAGTTGGATGAGTTGTTAGAGAAAGCTTCCAAAACAGAAAATCCTGCACTTTTTCTATTTGAAAACGATGCACGTACAAAGCTCTTTATGCTGGAAGGGTTATCAAAATTGTACGCAGGTTTGCATAATAAAAAACGTTTTACATATGCAATGGAATATTTTAAATCTTTAGAAGATATGCTCGGTGCTGTAGATTATTATGACAGCTTTGCAAAAGATTTTTTAACTGACCCTATTATGCCTTCTACAATAACATTATTTGTAGAATCAAAAAGAGAAGAAAACTTTAAAGCAATTAATGAGATTTTAATTAAAAAGAAATGGATAAATAATGATACGTCAAGAATAAAAAAAATAAAAAAGAAAATAAAATCTGCAGATTGGAAAACGCCCGAGAAAGAAGTAGAATTAAT
The DNA here is from genome assembly GCA_043787295.1 of Ferruginibacter sp. Taxonomy (GTDB): domain Bacteria; phylum Bacteroidota; class Bacteroidia; order Chitinophagales; family Chitinophagaceae; genus Ferruginibacter. The sequence continues at coordinate 912 of JAYVVD010000104.1, forward strand.
TAAGCAGTTTTATTATAAAGAAATAGAAAACATTAATAAGTTTTATAAGGAAGCCGGCAATGAATTTACAGAAATAGAATTACAGGTACATGAATTAAGAAGAAAATTACGCTGGCTTAGCATATATCCTCAAGCATTACTTGGTTGTGTGCAGTTTGCAGATAATGGTACCGAATCCGCTGAATTATTAAAATACCTTAAACCAGAAATTGTAAATTCTCCTTATAATATAATGCCTCTGGCGGGCAATAACGAGTTTTTTGTTTTGTTTGAAAAAAAATACTTTTTGGCTTTGAGTTATGTAATAAATGCTTTAGGTAAAATTAAAGATAAATGTTTAAGGGTATTGGCGATAGCCGAAGCTGTGCAAAATACTCAATTTATAACTGAAGATATTGCTATGGAAAGGGCACTTGCATTGAATAGGCAAGATTCTGATGGGCTAAAAGTTAATTTAAAAAAAGCGAAAGAAATTTGCGAGCCATTTTTTGCAGAAGGTAATTTGGGTAAATTGATAGTGCAGTAAAATTTATGCATTACTCCCTACTCTTTTAACGCAAACTTGTTTTTCAAATAACATAACTTTGCGCCTGCAAAAAATATGAAAACAAAAACCTTAAAAAGAGATAGAGTAAATATTATTACACTTGGCTGTAGTAAAAATATGGTGGATAGTGAGGTTTTAAGTGGACAATTGCTCGCAAACGATATTGATACTATTCATGAAAATGAAAAACTGGATCATAATATTGTCATAATCAATACCTGCGGTTTTATAGATAAAGCAAAGGAAGAAAGCATCAATACCATCCTGAATAATGTTGCATTAAAAAAGAAAGGAAAGCTGGATAAAGTGTATGTTACCGGCTGCTTAAGCGAACGTTACAGAAATAATTTAGAAGAAGAAATACCTGAAGTTGATGCCTTTTTTGGCACGATGGAACTCCCACAAATATTAAAGCAGTTTGAAGCCGATTACAAAGGTGAACTTATTGGTGAAAGACTTTTGGCGACACCATCTCATTATGCATACGTCAAAATTAGCGAAGGCTGCAACCGTACCTGCTCATTTTGTGCAATACCATTAATGCGAGGCAAACATGTGAGTCGCACAATAGAAAGCATTGTTGATGAAGCAAAGCAACTCGTAAAACGTGGCGTTAAAGAAATTATGCTGATAGCACAGGAGCTTACATATTATGGCTTAGATATTTACAAAAATAGAGAATTGCCAAGGTTACTAAATGAACTTGCTGTTATACCCGGTCTGGAGTGGATAAGGTTACATTATGCCTACCCATCAAAATTTCCAATGGAGATTTTAGATGCAATGAATGCCCATGATAATATTTGCAAATACCTGGATATGCCTCTGCAACATGCTGCTGATAATATGCTGAACGCAATGAAAAGAAATATTACAAGAGCCGAAATGGAAGATCTTGTAAATACGATCAGAGAAAAAGTTCCCGGTATATGTTTACGCACAACTTTAATTGCAGGTTTTCCGGGGGAGACGAGAGAGGATGTGGAAGAACTAAAAACTTTTTTACAAAAAATGAAGTTTGACAGAGTAGGGATCTTTACCTATAGCCACGAAGAAGATACGAGCGCACACGGTTTGGATGATAATATTACTGCAGAAGAAAAAGAAGAACGGGCACAGGAAATTATGGAAGTGCAACAGGATATTTCTTTAGAAAAAAATGCAGAAAAGGTTGGTAAGATTTTTAAGGTGTTGGTTGATAAAAGAGAGAGTGGCAGATATATTGCACGAACAGAATTTGACAGCGTTGAGGTTGATAATGAAGTGATCATTAACAGCAAAAAGAAATTAGTAATTGGTGATTTTGTGCTGGTAAAAATTACAAGGGCTTTTGATTATGATTTGGAAGGGGAATTGGTTTAATACTTCGTTCTTAATATTGATTTAAAACCTTCATTGTTTAGGTTCAATAAATTTGATAAATGAATTTTTCTGCTACTAAAATTTCTTACCGCAACACAAACTCTTTTTCCCGGCTTGTTTTGGATTATTTAGATAGTGCAGAACAGTTGAAAGATTTTTATACTTATTCAACAGATATTGAAGGATTAAAAAAAGCAGTAGCAGATAGAAAAAATTTTCCGGTAAACAGAGCTGTATTGGTTGCAGAATTAAAGGAGCAATATAAAAGCACAGAAATTTCTGATAAGCTGAAAGACAATTTAGAAGCACTCCTTAGCGAAAATACATTTACAATCTGTACAGCACACCAGCCTAATATTTTTACTGGTCACCTGTATTTTGTTTATAAAATTCTTCATGCAATAAAATTGAGTGAGGAGCTCGCAACGGCAATTAGTGATAAGAGATTTGTTCCTGTTTATTACATGGGTAGTGAAGATGCTGATTTAGATGAATTAGGTGAAATTTATATTAATGGATCAAATTATAAATGGAATACTGCACAAAAAGGTGCTGTTGGTAGAATGTTTATTGATAAGGAATTTATTAAAATAATAGATGCTATTGCGGGGCAGCTTGCCGTTGAAAAGTTTGGTGAAGAAATTATACAAATGATTCGTTTTTGCTACAAAGAGAACAACACAATAGAAAATGCGACATTTCAGTTTGTACACAGTCTTTTTAATAAATACGGTCTCGTAATTTTAATGCCGGATAACCCGATTTTTAAGAACGAGTTTAAAACTGTTATTAAAAAAGAACTGGCTGAACAGTTTTCAGAAAAAGTGGTAATGGCAACTGCAGCAAAATTTCCAAAAGAATATAAAGTACAGGCAGCAGGGAGAAAGATTAATCTTTTTTATTTAAAAGACAATTTTAGAGAACGGATTGAAAAAGATGGAAGTAGATTTAAAGTTGCCAACACTAGTTTTTATTTTTCTGCTGGTGAAATAGAGGCCGAGGTAGATTTAAATCCTGAAAGATTTAGCCCCAACGTTATACTTCGTCCTGTTTTTCAGGAAACTATTCTACCAAACGTTGCTTTTATAGGTGGTGGTGGTGAAATAGCTTACTGGCTGGAGTTAAAATCCGTTTTTAAAGGAGCAAATGTTTTTTTTCCACCACTCATTTTAAGAAATTCATTTACTGTAATTGAAAAAAAAGCGACAGATAAAATTGAAATACTTGGGTTTAAAGAGGATGACATTTTTAAAACCGAAAACCAACTTTTAGAAGAAATAGTTTTAAGGGATACAAAAATTAAACTCGATATTAAAGAAGAGAAAGAGGCCGTAAAGAATATTTACGATCGAGTAAAAGATATTACGGCTGCTGTTGATAGCACCTTAAATTGCCATGTGCATGCGCTTAAAACACAGGTCCTTAACAAGCTCGAAATTTTAGAAAAGAAAATGCTAAAGGCTCAAAAGAAAAAATTTGATGCACAGCAAAGACAAATAAAAAAAATAAAATCAAATGTAAATCCTTTAAACAATTTACAGGAAAGGGTAGACAATATTTTAGTTTATCTGGCCATTTATGGCGACAGCTTTATCGATTTGCTATATAAAGAGCAGACTGTGTTTTCATCCGAATTTACAATATTATCTGAGCAATCATAACTACATGGCAAGAATATTAGCTCTGGATTATGGAAAAAAACGCATAGGAATTGCTGTGACTGATCCTTTACGAATTATTGCAACCGGGCTTGTAACAATTAATTCACATGAATTGATTCCATTTTTAAAAAATTATTTTATTGCTGAATCGGTTGAACTGATAATAATAGGCATGCCACTAAATTTAGACGAAACTGAAACTCATGGCACTGCGCCTGCAAAAAATGCTATAGAACGATTGCAGAAAGCTTTCCCCAATATTCCGGTAGAAACAGTTGATGAAAGGTTTACGTCTAAAATGGCCGTCAATGCCATGTTAGATATGGGTATGAAGAAAAAACAAAGACAGGTAAAAGCGAATGTTGATATTATAGCTGCAACAATTATGTTGCAGACTTACATGGAACACAACCAATAAAATTTTTATAATTTTACATAAAAAAAATAAGAAATTAATATAACATGATCCTTCCGATTGTTGCATACGGTTCACCTATTTTACGCAAAATTGCTGTAGATATTACTCCTGAATATGAAGGGCTTGAAAAGTTGCTTTCAAATATGTGGGAAACGATGTATAACAGTAACGGCGTAGGTTTGGCGGCCCCACAAATAAATAAAAGTGTTGGTATTTTTACAATGGACAGTGAACAAATTTTTGAAAATGATGAAGATGGTGAGATAGATGAATATCCTGATAAACCCGGATTTAAAGGCACATTTATTAATCCTCATATTATAGAACTTATTGGTGAACCTTGGAAATACAATGAAGGGTGTTTAAGTATTCCAAAAGTGAGAGAAGATATTATGCGGCATGAAACTGTTACACTTTCTTATGTTGATGAAAATTTTCTGCCGCAATTAAAAACTTTTAGAGGTTTAACCGCAAGAATAATTCTTCATGAATATGATCATCTTAAAGGAAAACTTTTTATTGATCATATTAAGCCACTTAAACGTACGCTGTTAAAGCGTAAACTTGATGATATTACCAAAGGGAAAATTAAAGTTGACTATCGGATGGTATTTCCAAAATAATTTTATCCCTTGGATAATTATATAGTAATATCCTATATCTTTATTATATAAAAGTTTTTTTTTCCATCTATCCTCCTGAAATATCTTTTTAAAAAATCTAATTTCTATAAGGGAAAGTGTTTTCTTTCGTTTTGTTATTGATTGTGATTTTTAAATTATTTTATTGCATTTAAAATGCTGAATGATATTGGTACATCCATAAAATGCTGGTGTTTGCAATACCACTTTTTTTATTACACATAATACCTTACGGTTTGGTTTTAAAAAAGGAAACATCAGAAAAACGGGCAGGCACTACCTAAGTGCCTGTCTTTCTTTTTAAATGATAGAACCACATATTAAATTTTAAAATGGTAAGTTTAAAAAATGGCAGAAGCATTTTTTAAATAAATATTTTACAGTATGAAATTTATTACGACGCTTTTTTTACCCTTATTTTTTGCATCATCCGCAATTGCTCAGATAGCCGGAGATACCACAATTGATGTAGGCAAGAAAGTAATTACTCTAAGCATTTTTGTGGTTAACAATAAATTGAATGTTCATGCATTTATTGATAAAATAAAAAATGATTCCAGTTTTTACAAGGCTTTTAAAAATCTGCATATAATTAATTTTAATGCCATTAATGACATTAGAATGAATAATAAAAAAGGTGAACTTGAAGCATCGTTGTACAGTAGTACAATGCAGACAGTAAAGGATGGTTGTCGCACCATGAAAGTGTTGGAAGAGAAAAGTACCGGAGAGATGTACAACAATTCAAAAGAGTTTAATTATTACACTGCAAACATGTATGCATCGTTGTTTTTTACAAATGGAACTATTTGTGGTGAAAGCAACATTGTAAATGGTGTAGCATTTTCCACCGAAGGCAAAAGTGGAATGGAAAAACATAAAGAGCAATTAAAAATGTTGTTTTTTAATCCGGGGAAAAGAATAAATGGATTACCGTTTATGAGTAATAAAACCTCTATTTACGATGATGAGTTAGCCGATAGTTATGACATGAATATTGATTGGCAGCGATACAACAATAATAATTGTTATGTTTTTCGGCAGAAAGTAAAACCCAGCAGAAAAGGCTCTGTAGTTGTAGATGAAATGAATACCTGGTTTAACGACAGTACTTTTCAAGTAGTAGCAAGAAATTATAGTTTGAGTTATGATGCGGGTGTGTACGATTTTAAAGTTGATATGGAAATACAAATGACAACCTTTGGAAACCTTACTGTACCTTCATTGATACGCTATAATGGAAACTGGAAAGCGATTTTCAAAAAAAGAGAACGTGGTATTTTTACAGCTACGCTTTCTAATTTTCATTAAAATAGAGATAGTATAACTTTTGATATTTTATTAAAAATTCATGTATGGAATTACATATAGAGGTTGAATATTTATTTTTAATTGCCATACCCATTGCATGCATTGCATGGACAGTAACACACGAAGAAATTTTTAAAGAACCCCGTGAATACTGTCACAAAAAGTCAGAAAGCTGCAAAAGTATTTTGGTTAAAAAGTTTTTTTATTTATTTACCTGCGAATATTGTTTCAGCCATTATGTAACCCTGGCTTTTTTAATTATTACAAAATTTCATTTGGGGTTTGATGATTGGCGTGGTTATTTAATAGGTGGGTTTTCTTTGATATGGATAGCAAATCTTTACATGAGCATATTTGCAAGATTGAGGGTAAGCACCAAGAAAGAAAAAATGGAGGCAGATATAAAAGAAGTGGAATTAAGAGAAGTAAAAGAAATGAAAGTATCTTAATGAAGCTTTACAATCTGGTGCAATAAATCTTCAAGCCCATTCATCTTAATTTCCAGCAAACATTGCAACAAATTTCCTATTTTATTTTTAGGAAATCCTATTCGGGCAAACCACTCCAAATAGCTTACAGGTAAGCTTTTGAGCACTGTACCTTTGTATTTTCCAAAAGGCATTTGCATGGTTACAATTTCCCTAAGCATATTGCCATCGGGCATAGGAATATCTTCCATTTGTTATTGGTTGATTAGTTGAATAGTTGAAGGGTTGAAGAGCTGATTAGTTAAATGGTTGAATACTCTTCAAATCAACCAATAACTGATCAACTAATTTACCTTCCCACACCCGGCACAACTGGTAAACTTTCATTGCCATCTGCATTCACTGATTGTACGGCAAAAAAGTAATTGTCTTTTGAGTATGGTACAGTAATTTCAGTGGCTGTAGTAAATATTTTTTTTTGCCAGAAAGCATTTGTTGTTTCTCGCATTAATAAATAGTAACCTTTTACATTTCCTGTTTTTGGTTGTTTCCAATACAGGTAAGAATTGTTACTTAGTTTTTTTACATCAATTTTTACATCTTCCGGAGTTGCCGGTGCATTGGCAAGGTTTGCAAGTGTGCTTAGGTTCATGCCAGTATTTTTTCTTAAATATTCAAAGTCAATGAACTCAATTAGGTCACCATATTGAATACCATTTTCAACTCTTACATTTTGATGTTGTCTGGTATAATTCTCATTCATTTCTGTTATTCGCACAGCAGTAAAACCATTTTCCACAAATGGTGTATGATCACCACCTCTTAAAAAACGGTCGTTTCTGTAGATTAATTTTATTTCCAGATTATCAACATAGCGTTCGCCAATTTCTTTTACATATCGGGCAAGCTGTCTGCTTTTTCCGTCATTCTCCAAACCAAGCTGGCGAATATTTTTGGCGTTTTTATCAAGTTCATAAAATGGCAAACCTTCACTAAAAATCCTTACCTGTGTGTTGTTTATATTATTTGTTTCGTTGCTGTTATTACTTCCCATAATATCGTTGTTAAGTACTGCTTCGATATTTAAATTTTGGTTTTTTGATTTTGTAGCCATGTAGGTAGAACCAAGCAGGCCTTGCTCTTCGCCACTAACCGCCATAAAAATAATCGTTGCTCCAAAATTTCTTTTACTCATAATTCTTGCACATTCCATTACTGCTGCAACCCCACTTGCATCATCATTTGCCCCTGGAGCATCACCTAAACGATCCATTACATTTGTACGCATGTTATCTAAATGACCGCTTACAATAAAAACCCTGTTATCTGCAGCATTAGTTCCCTTTAATGTAGCAACAACATTTCCTAACACAAGCGTTGTATCTACTCTTCTTTTATCAGCTTGTAAAGTTGTTGTATCAATGACAGCCGTCATTCTACCATTTGACTGGGCTGCAAATTGTTTAATTTTTGACAGTACATAAAGCCTGGCAGCACCAATACCCCGTTTGCTTTCAGTCTGCGTACTTAATGTATTGCGGGTGCCAAAATTTACCATCGTTTGTATATAGCTACGCAAAGAATCAGGTGAAATTTCTTTTACCATTTGCTCTATGGTAGGATCTTTAGAAATAGTCGTTTGTGCAAAAAGGTTGTAATTGCAAATTAATACTGAGATGAAAATTATAAATAATGGTTTCATTTTTTTAATTTATGTGTGTAGATATATTTTGTAATTGAAGTTAAATATTTTGTTGAAGATGAAATGTGCGACGCCTATCAAGCTACATCAGGGCATCGTGCCCGAAACAAAAAAAATAAATTTATGAAATAAATTTTAATCAGTTTCATTTTTAAATAGACTGTATTTGCGCCATTTTTCTATTAGCTGTGCCATATCATCTGGCAGTTCGCTTTTAAACATCAAATGCTCTTTGGTTGTTGGGTGTACAAATCCAAGTTCCTTTGCATGCAGCGCCTGGCGTGGACAAATGGCAAAACAATTCTCTACAAACTGTTTGTATTTTGTGTAAATAGTTCCTTTTACAATTTTTTCTCCACCATAAAAATCATCATTAAATAATGGATGTCCTTTGTATTGCATGTGCACTCTAATTTGGTGAGTGCGTCCAGTTTCTAGTCTGCACTCAACAACAGAAACATAATTAAAATTTTCGAGCACTTTATAATGTGTGATTGCCTCTTTGCCATAATCGCCATCTGGGTAAACGGTAAATAATTTTCGCTGCCTTTGGCTACGGCCCACGTGCCCGGTAATAGTTCCTTCTGGTTCATCGAAATTGCCCCAAACAACTGCATTATATCTGCGGTGCACGGTATGGTCAAAAAATTGTTTGGCCAGTTCGCTCATTACTTTCTGTTTTTTTGCCACAACAATTAACCCGCTGGTGTTTTTATCTATACGATGTACTAAACCATAACGGGTTAATTCTTTTTCATCTATTTCAGGGCAATTTTGTTGTAGATGCCATGCCACAGCATTTATCAGCGTATTATCGGGGTTGCCACTTCCGGGATGTACAACCATGCCAACAGGTTTATTTATGATCATTAAATCATCGTCTTCAAAAACAATATTTAATGGAATATTTTGCGGAATTATTTCTGATGATTCAGCAGAATTGATGTCATACACCACAATTTTATCTCCCGGTCTGGTGTTGTAATTTTTTTTGATAGGCTTATCATTCACCAACACCATTTCATTTTCTATCGCCTGCTGAATTTTATTTCTTGTAGCGCCCTCAATTCTTTGCATCAAAAATTTATCGATTCTGATGGCTTCCTGCCCTTTATCAATAACGATCACATGTTTTTCGAACAATTCATCGGGATCACTTATTTCGTCGAGAATTATTTCTTCGTTTATCATTGTTCCTATTTTGATCAAGTATTAATCGCCAACAGTTATCAGCCAACTGCCAACTGAAAGCTATCTTTGCAAAGTAAAACATTTTAGTATTGTATGCAATCTGTAATATTTAAAGATTTAGGGCTTATCGATTATAAATCTGCATGGGATTATCAGGAAAAATTGCTGCAGCAAAATGTTGCTGTTAAAACTATTTTGAGAAAGGATTCTACCCAAGTAACAAACATTGATACGCAACATTACTTTTTAATGTGTGAACACGAGCCTGTTTATACACTTGGCAAAAGTGGTGATATGAAAAATGTTTTGCTCAGTGAAGAAGAATTAGCAGATGCAAAAATCCAGTTTTTTAAAACAAATAGGGGAGGAGATATTACATTTCATGGTCCACAACAAATTGTTGGCTATCCAATTTTAGATCTAGAGAAATTATATACAGATATTGGAAAATACCTTAGAAATTTGGAAGAAGTTGTAATATTAACCATTGCTGAATATGGGTTAATAGGAGGACGAAGTGTGGGAGAAACCGGCGTTTGGATAAGTCCTGCTATAAAGGGAGAAGAAAGGAAAATCTGCGCTATTGGCGTGCGTTGCAGCAGATGGATAACAATGCATGGCTTTGCTTTAAACGTAAATACC
>JAYVVD010000105.1:0-9607 GCA_043787295.1 Ferruginibacter sp.
TATTATTGATTAAGGCACTTCTTTAATTTACTAAACTTTCATACCCCTTTGCATCTAATAACGACGCTAATTCTGATGTGTCAAATATCTTGATTTTTACCAACCATCCTTGTGTAAAAGAATCTGTATTTACTAACGTTGGATTATCTTTTAACGCAGGATTGACTTCGATTACTTCACCGCTGACGGGCATAAACAAATCAGAAGTAGTTTTTAGTGCTTCAATAGATCCAAACACTTCATCTTTTCTAAATTGTTTACCAACTGATGGAAGATCGACGTAGACAATTTCACCCAACTCATTTTGAGCAAACTCAGTGATTCCAATTAACGCTTCTTTGTTATCCAGGGCATTTAACCAAGTATGTTCTTTTGAGTATTTGTAGTTTGCAGGTATTTGCATTATATTAAAATTTAGTGTGTTTAGTATCCTCTTCTTAACATATCAGCATACTCATTTGGCAATGGGCTGTTCTCAATTGCTTTTGCGGCTTTCTCAACGTCGTATTCAAACCTTATAAATTCAACCTTTACTGCATCTTTGTTGCTAATGCTACTATCAGCATTTATTGTAAGTATTACATAACCACCTTGTGGATTGCTATCTTTAGGCTTGCCGACTGAACCAATATTTATTGCATGACGGTAATGCGCATTTTCAGTTTCTTCTGTGGGCAATATTCTATGATAAGGTTTATGTGTATGGCCAAAGCACATCACATCTGCATCTGCGGCTTCCATTATTCTAATCATACTTTTTTCCTCTCTGTCCTCAAATAAATATTCATTTATTTTTCTTGGACTGCCATGTACTAACAATAAATTGAACTTATCATTGTTTAATTGAAATTCAACTTTTATATGTGCAGGCAAGGTTCTCAAATATTTTCGTTCATCAGGTTTTATAATTGAATTGGTATAGGATATTGAAATTTTACCCATGTCTTTTTCATGTTCTTCTTTGTATGCACAACCACATTCATCACTCATTAAACCTATGCCCTGATCATAATTGCCTGCAATGGTAGCAATGCCTCTGCGCCTGATTTCATTAATTACTTCATTTGGCCAAATATTATAGCCTACCAAATCGCCAAGACAATAGATAGCATCAAGCTTTTGTTCTTCAATACTTTTTAAACATGCTTCCAATGCAGGAAGATTAGCGTGTATATCACTGAATAGCGCAATTTTCATACAATTATTTTATGTGTTTTGTAATTGTCCGTTTGTGTAGTATTTTTTCCAAAACCAAAATGCAACATTCACTAATGCAATCAACGCAGGTACCTCCACCAATGGACCTATAATACCTGCAAAAGCCTGACCGCTGTTGATACCAAAAACGCCTATTGCAACTGCAATGGCTAATTCAAAATTGTTACCGGCTGCTGTAAACGCTATAGATGCATTTACCGAATAATCTGCTCCCATTTTTTTGCCCATAAAAAAGCTTATAAGAAACATTATAGCAAAATAGATTACCAAAGGAACGGCTATTCTTACTACATCAAAAGGAATTTGTACAATCAATTTTCCTTTTAAACTAAACATAACAACGATCGTGAAAAGGATTGCTATTAAAGTGATGGGAGAAATAACAGGAAGGAATTTGTTTTGATACCAATCTTCTCCCTTCGCGCTCAAAAGTGCGTAGCGAGTAAGAAACCCTGCTATAAAAGTAATACCCAAATAAATGGCAACACTTTCTGCAATCTGCCCAATGGTTATATTTACTTCTGTACCTGTAATACCAAACAAAGGTGGTAATACCGTAATGAATACATATGCATAAACACTGTATAACAAAACCTGAAAAATACTATTAAGGGCAACCAAACCTGCGGCGTACTCTCTGTTACCATCTGCTAATTCGTTCCACACAATAACCATAGCAATACAACGAGCCAAGCCAATTAAAATTAAGCCTACCATGTATTCGGGCTTGTCATGCAGAAATATCAGTGCAAGTGTGAACATTAATATTGGGCCAATAATCCAATTTAGGAATAATGACATCCCCAAAACTTTTGTATTCTTAAATACTTCTTTCAACTTTTCGTACCTAACTTTTGCAAATGGCGGGTACATCATCAATATTAGACCTATAGCCAAAGGAATGTTAGTAGTACCTGATGAAAATGAATTGATAAAAGTGGATGATGAGGGAAAGAAGTAGCCTATTGCCACACCAATGCCCATTGCCAAAAATATCCATAAGGTAAGATACCTATCTAAGAAGCCCAATTTCTTTCGTTCGTTTGCCGGAGCACAATTATTTGCTGACATATTTTTATTTTAAGAATTAGCAACATCCACCACCTGGTGTACATGCATTTTGTGTTGTACTTTGTTTTTCAACTTTTAACTGCTGCGATGGAATACCACAAGCATCCTGTGCAAGGCAGGCTGTAGTTTTAGAAGTGAGCAAAAAATCTGTACCATTAAATTCCAAGCCATATTTACCAATAGTATCTGACTGGTATTCTACTTCAATTTCTAAATCGCCTATGCCTATTTTCTTTTCAGAAAGAGCAATGATATTATTTAGCTTTTGCGGCTTTAAGCGGTGTTCAAAGTCATTGGCATCCCACAATTGAAAGTTTACTACCTTCTCAATTCTTTCAACACCACCACAATCAATAAAGTGTTTTGTTACAAGCCCAACTTCTGTTACATGAAAATGCTCGGGTACTTTTTCGCCGGATGGTAAAGTAAAATTTACTGTTTGAGCAGAAGCAAGGTGCTTTTTTATTTCTGATAATTTCATTTTTTTTAATTTATATGGTTAACAACATTTTGAGTTTTTAACAGCAAGTTTTGTTGAGAGTGTTTTAAAATACTCCTCTATTTTAGTGAGTGCTTTTTCTTCAATACAATAACAGATACTATTGCCCTCTATATCACCCTTTATTAAGCCTGCATTTTTTAATTCTTTTAAATGCTGGGAAACAGTAGGCTGCGCTAATGGTAGCTCATTTACAATATCGCCACAGATGCATGATTCTACTTTTATGAGGTATTCAAGGATTGCTATCCTTGCAGGATGTCCCAATGCTTTTGCAAGCGATGCAATGCTATTTTGTTTATCTGTAAAATGTTCGGTTTTTGTAGCTCCCATAATCTTCTTTTGTATATTGCAATATTACGATATAATATCTTTACTGAAAAAATAAAATTTTAATAATATACTGCCATAAAAAATAAAAAGCCCGCTACACCTAAGTAACGGGCTTTCATTTTTAAACTATATTTTATTTACAAACACATCCTGGCATTACAGCACAAGTTGTACCTGCTGTACAATTAGTTGTTTTAGGGCAACCATTTGAACATGATACCTGAGCCTTTTTTGTTTCATTACTGTTATTTGCAAATACTATGGTGGATGTTACAAGCGTTAACGCTGAAATTCCTATAATGATTTTTTTCATTTTTATATTTTTTTGAATTTGAAAATTATTATTGTTTGTTTAAGCTACACCAAATTTGGCGGATGAAATAGCGATGACAAATGTTTAATAACTCTATTATCATTGAATATAAAATACTGTTTTTTGAAAGCATATTTAAAAGGGTGATTCAATGCAACTTTTGGTGTTTGCATCCAAGCAGCTAAAGAACATCCAAGAAAGGGATTACAATCTTTATTTTCACTATGCTCCTTTTTATCCTGTTTTTTATTACAACATTTACTAATACAATTTTGACCCATTGTATTACCCATATTACTTAATACAGGCTGTACCATTACAAAGAGGAGAATAAGAGAAAATGTGGAAGCTATGCGTTTCAATATTTAAAATTACTATTTTATTATACGGTTAGATTTACAAAACCTTTTTTTAACAAAGTTGTTTTAGTTAAAATTATTTGCAACAAGATTTATCTTCCTGTAGAGGTGGGCAAGGTACACTAGCATATGTGCAGAACACACAACAATCGCCGGCTTTTGGTTTTAATAATGTATGGCAATTTGTGCAGGTATAAAAGAACTGACAAGCATCTGTTGGCATAGTCTCCTCTTTTTGAAAATTGCAATGTGGGCATGTTATAGTTGAATGTAAGGTTATAGTATTTGCCATTATTTTGGGAGATTTAATATTTTATAATTAACGGCTTGGTACCCCGTATTGTTTATTGCCGATTCAATTGTTTTTATACCTACGATTGATTTATCGAAAGTGATAACGCTGTTTTTGTTTGTATAGGAAGTAGCATAAGTTAAAACACCTTTTACTTTAGATAATTCAGTGTTTACATGCTCCTCACAAGCCTCGCAGGACATTCCTTTTATATCAAAACTTACTTCTTGCTTGCTATTTATAATTGCAACATTTACTGATTGCACTTTTAGTTTGGGATAAAACATTTTCGCATACAAAGGAAAAGTTATCATCGTAATTGCAAAAATAGTAATGATGCCAAGAAAGGTTTTTAGATTGTAGAAACGTTGTTTTTGATATAGGTTCACAATTACAGTCACCAGCTTTACTTACCGGCTTTAATTTTTGATACCATGCTAAAAGTAAAACGGCAACAGAAATGGCAATCAAATACGGACGTGCAGGCTCTAACCATGAAAAGTTAGCCGCTACACTACTGCTGGCTGCAACTAAAGCAATAACAGGAGTTATGCAACACAGTGATGCTGCAAATGCAGAGAGAAAACCCGCGCTGGTGAAAGCTTTAGCTGATGCTTCGGATTTCATATTTTATGCTTTTTACGATTTGCAATTGTTATATGCTCAAACAGTGGCTTTATAATTTCAAGATGTTCTTCCTTTAAAGAATAATAAATAGTTTGACCACTTCTACGGGTTTTTAAAACATTGCCGTCTTTTAGTTTTCTTAGATGTTGGGATACTGCAGGAATTGTCATTTGTAAAATATCTGCCAAGTCACATACACATAAGTCGTTTTCTTCTTCCAACAAATAAAGAATTTTCATTCTTACATCATTACTTGCAAGACTTAACACTTGACTTAGTCTACTAAAGGATAGTTCAGCTTTTTGTAACTTCTTTTGACATTCTCCTATCACCACCTGGTCTGAATAAGGCCTTACACAATTTGTATCATTCATTCTGTAAAAGTAAGTATTTAAGCAATTGCTTAAATAATGAATACCGGATTTGGCTTTTTAATTAAAGTTAGTTTTGCATCATAATTTTAACCCTACAGAAATATAAAAAGTTCTACCATCTGCCGGCAAAATACCAGGACCTGGATACATGGTAATTCTGCGGTTGAAATACTTTTCGTTAGTTAGATTGTTTATGCCTCCTGACATGTGAAATTGCCTTGAAAAATTATAATTAATTGACCAATCCCATAGGCGATAAGCGGGTATCACACCTGTAATGGCGTCCGTGCTTGAAACAGTATTAAAAGCATCATTAAAACTTTTGCTGGTATAACTATATTGAAAAGTTGTTGAAAAATCATTGTGCTGTAATGTTAGCCCTGTTTTATTCGCCCAATCGGGAACATTTTCTACGTGGTTATTTTTTACATTTACAGTCGTACCACCCTTGTTTATCTTGGCATCCAAATATCGAGCATGATTGTAAGAAAGAGAATTAAAAATTCTTATATCGTTCCGTGTTTGACGTTGTATGATTGATTTTAGCAATGATAGCTCAACATATGATTCTATGCCTTTAGTCAGTGCATCACCAATGTTTGTAGTTAACAGATAAGCAAAATTATTTCGGTTTTTTTGAGTTATTAAACCAACACGATTTCCGTAAAAAAGATAGAATACATTAATATCAAAATTAAACATGTCGCTTAAATGACCACGATAGCCGAGGTCAATATCATAGCCTTTACTATCTTTTAAATTTGTGTCTATTATATCCACCCTATCAGCTGGCGTAACATTGGCATATAGAAAGGGACGGTAAGCCTGAGAAATATTTCCATAGAATTGGCTCATTTTATTTAATTGATATTGCACTCCTGTACCAAACAAAGGAAAATTCCTGTTACCTCTATATTCTACATCAATTGTGGTATTTTTTATTTTCCCGGTTAAATTGCTATTGATAACTTCGTATCGAATCCCCGGTGTAATTGAAAGGCGCTCCGTCAACTGAAATATATTTTCTGCAAATACTGCATAGTTTTTTGTTGAGAAATGAAGATCAATGCCATAAGTTTTTACAAGACTTAAATCAAAATCATTAAACGCTGTACCCATTCCTTTTTGCCTACGCTTAGTTGTTTCAACAGAATAGCGCAAGCCTGCTGCCTATACATTAGCTATGCTGCCCAATTTGTAATGATGTAATAATCTTGCTTCTGTGGTAAAAGCGCTGTAATAATCTCTATCTACCTGCCGCGGATTGTATGAACCTAATAACGGATTAAAGGAATCCGCAATTGCAGGAGCGGCTATGAACTGTACACTATTTCGTTGACCAAATAAAGTATTGGCTGTAATTTCAAACTTGGTATCATCGGAAATTTTGTGCTTAAAAATTAAAGCAGGAATATTTATCTCAGGATTAAACCAGTTTCTTGAACGAAAGGATTGTTTTGAAGTTTGACGGAACTGAATGTCTGTTAAACCTCCTGCAATCTTTTGCACATAATCCATTTTGGAAAACTGAAATGATAAACTGGTTTTGGAAGTAAACTTATAAATGACATTAGCGTAATAAGCATGGTAATTAAAACTTGCATTGGGGCGCCAGCCGTCACCATGCCTGTAATCGTAGTAAGCATAGTAACTCAACTTACCTTTTGTACCCCCAACAGAATTAAAGGAGTTAAAAAAATTGTTTGAACCAGTTTTTTGTTCGCTAAAAATAGAAAGGGGTTTCGTACTATCCGCCTCTTTCATCACGTAATTCATCATACCACCAAACTGACTACCAAATTGTAGTGCCGCAGAGCCACGAACTAATTGAACCTGTTGCACAGCCTGCAATGGAGGAGTATAATGTACTTCAGGATAGCCAAACATATCAGAATTTGTATTGTAGCCATTTTGCCGCATATTCATTTCAATAGAACGATGCCTATCTGTACCCCGTGAACCAATATTAATTTGCAAACCTGCGCCATCCATATCCCACATGGTTAAGCCGGGTATTTGCGCAAATGCAGTGCGTGATATATTTTGGGTAAGGTTCATTCTGGATGCATCCAAGTAAACTTGGTTAGTTTTTTTACCGGAGTAAATATTCATACCATCAACTTGAGCAATATATTTTGATGATGCATTTTTAAGATAGGTACTGATAAAAATTGAGTCGAAGGTTTTTGTTGCTGATGAATTTTTATACTTTTCTAATGACTGTGCTTGTACCTGTATCCAACAAAGTATCGAAAAGGAATAAACTAATAAGGCTTTGACTTGTTTGACCATATTCTTATATTTTCTTTAATTTTTCTTTAAATCTAATAAAATTACAAAATCTACAGTTAATTGACTTAGCCTTATAAAAACTAAAGATTATCCCTGCCGTATTGTTGTATTGGAAATACCACTCAAACTGCCTCTTTATCCAAATAAATTGACATCCAAAACCCATTGATTATTAAGGGGCGATATGGATCAAATAAAATGGCGGACTTGGTTTTAAAAGTGTGGTATTTCCAAATATGCTGGTAAGAATTTATAAATTAGCCTTGATAGGGGAAGTTGAAGCAGCAAAGCTTTATTTTAGAATAATGGGCTTCTTAGAAAATGCGCAAATCACAAATAATACTCAAATACAAAACACAAAATAATTTCATTCAAATAAATGGCAGAGTTTTAAGTCAAATAAATATAAAGCAACTAAACCCAGAACAACTTAACAAAATTGAAACATTTTTAAAAACAGCTTTACTAAAAGCCCTTTAAAACAGAGTGTACAGGTAAGCCAACTAAAAAGTATTTAAAACTTACCCAGCAATTACAAAAAGCGAAAGTATACCTTACTATGAAATTGAAAGGGCTTTGTTTAGCAAATGTCTCAGTTCCCCATTTTTTGAACAATTCCTAAGTAAACTTTTTTTAAATCTTTGTTGATACTGGCTGGTTGATACAAGTGAAGCTCAGGAGAATTATTAATACAAAAAAATCGACTGAAATTTCAGTCGGTTCAATTATATCAAGTCTTTCATTCAATGCCTAAAGAATTAATCTTTTTTAAATTCTATTGCTTCACTCGCTTTAAAATTAGCAATAATTATATTGTAAAGACTTACGTTAGAAGAAGAATTTATTATTATTGATCCGTTTGTTTTAGAAGCATTGTCAATCATATTTTGAGTAATACCTGTTGTTAATGTAGAAAGGTTCAAATCTGTAAGTGCTTTGTAACTGCTATTATTAGCAACAGTTACATCATTCATTTCAGTTTCAATTTCTAATGGAGTAGAAATACTGAAAATTATTGGCACTGCAGGTCCTGTGGATGAATAATTACCATTTAATAACAATGCAGGTTCTGTAGCGGTAGGATTTAGTTCAACTTTAAATTCAACCTCTTTATACGTGCCGGCAGGAAGTGTAACATTGCTAAGGCTAGATATTCCGGAAAATAAATCAATGCGTTGATTTGAAGATGATTTATATTCTACATCACCACTTGGGCCTTTAGCATCAAATTTAACTTCTGTAGCATTACCATAACCAGAGGTCCAGACAATATTACCTGATTCTACTTTACCTACAGTAGATGTTCTATTGGTTGTTTGAAGTTGATAATTAATGCCAGGAGTGTTTGAAATGTTTTGGTCTTTCTTACAACTAACTAAAAAAAGCGTTGCAGAAGAAATAATAAATAAAGATGTTAATGTAAATGTTTGAGTTTTCATTTTTTTAGTTTTTTTGTGAATTCTTGTGTGCATTTTCAAGAAACATGCCAGCAAAAGTTAATCGCATTTAACAACAAAATATTGTCTTTGATATTTAAAATAAACCACTATCAAAAATACTAAATAGGTAAAACCCTTTAGATAATTTGATCACATCATCTTTTTTAAAGTGATAGTTTATTAAAGCCTGGGCTAAAGTATTTTCCATATCATCAAGACTATTGAATATTATGTTGTGAAAATATTTTCTCCTTGTTTCTCTCCAGAGTAATTCCACAGAGTTTTGTTCAGGTGATTAAGGATTGAGGTGCATTAGTTTTATACTATCAGCAATCTCTAGTGTTTGGCTTATATGCCATACTACTTTGACCAGGATTAGTATAATTTGGTAATGAGGATATTGATTTAATAACTGTTGTAAAAACTGATTCATTGCCTCCGTGGAAATACCACTCAAACTGACCCCCTTTCGCCAAATAAATTGACCTCCAAATCCCTTTGATAATCAAGGAGCGATATGGGTCAAATAAAAATGGCAAACTTGGTCTTAAAAGTGTGGTATTTACAGAGCCTGTGAATGAAACTTAATGAAACGATACTGAGGAAGTAATGAATAAAGTGGGTGAGCAGTACACTAGTAGCTGCCCGAACGAAAGGCAAGTGAACTGCAAGGAATGTGACAACCTGCGATGCACCCGAAGGGCTTTGCAGCTGCTGCTACGCCTTAAAAGTATTTTAAGAGAACCATAGAAGCTGCTGCAAAGGGATGGCGCATTTGCTTGCTGAACCT
>JAYVVD010000106.1:0-25313 GCA_043787295.1 Ferruginibacter sp.
ATACAGTTTCAGCATGTCTTTTGTAATATTCAAATTTATCAATTTCATTCTTCCAATAAGAGTAAGTCAAGAAGAAGAATTACTTGGACTGGATGCTTCTCAGCACAACGAAAATTATACCCAAGGCACTTTGCTTGTACAAACAAATGGTATTTTAAAAGAAGAATTGATCGAAAATTAAACAGTATAAAAAGGTACAACCTTGATATGATCTTCTCGACAAAGTTCAAAGGTTGTACCTCTTATTAATAATTAAAATCTACTACAATGTTAAGAAAATTCTCTTTAGCTATGACTATATCTATGTCATTTTTTAGTGCTTTTTCGCAGGATACAACTAAGACGTTACTCATCTCGGGATCAGTAGATGGCTATTACCGCTACAACTTTTCCGGACAGCAAAATAATTATACCAGTTTTACAAATTCTCAAAGTTCGTTTGAGTTAGGCATGGCGTCTTTCAAAGCAGATGCTACCGCTCTGTCTAGCAAGATAGGTGCTACAATTGATCTGGGTTTTGGCCGCCGGGCCGAAGAGTTTTCTTACAACGATGGAGATGCCGATGCAGGAAAGAGCGGTTTTACTTCTCTTGCGGCAATCAAACAGGCATTTATTTCTTACAATGTTTCCCCAAAAATAAAATTTACTGTAGGTAAGTTTGCAACACATGTGGGCTACGAGTTAGTAGATGCCCCACTTAACAGAAATTACAGCATGAGTTACATGTTTACAAATGGCCCATTCTTTCATACAGGTTTAAAGGCAGATGCTACTGCCGGGCCGGTTGCATTTATGCTTGGTATAACCAATTATACCGATCAAAGTACGTCAGGTACTTCTGTAAAAAATCTAATCGCACAAATAAGTGGAAGCACCAAAAATGGCAAATTAAAAGTATTTTTAAATTACTCAGGTTTTGCGGGGTCAGATTCCGGTAAAAACCCAAGTGCATTAAAATCTTTACACCAGATAGATGTCGTGGTAAATGCAATAGTCAACACTAAATTCGGCATCGGTTACAATGGTACTGTTCAAAACAGAAAACCAACCCTTGCAAGTAGAGGGGGTTGGGTTGGTAACGCATTGTATTTAAATTATGATCCTTCAAGTACCATTGGACTTACGCTAAGAAGCGAATATATTGGTGATAATAAAACAATCTATTTTACTACCAAAAGCATTTTTGCAAACACGCTTTCGCTCAATTACAAAGTTGGGCCCCTAACTATTATTCCCGAATTAAGATTTGAAAATGCTAACAGTGAGTTTTATTTGAAAAAAGATGGTTCAGGTACAAAATCAACCGCTTCTGCTTTGGTTGCAGCCGTATATAAGTTTTAATTTACTCTATTTATTATGCGTTTCGGAAAGATGATAATTTTCCATTTTATAAATTTTTTGCTAACCAAGGATGCAGGAATAAAGTAAATTTCATTCCTGCATTCTTGGCAATTTACATTTCCCATTTTTCAAAACTCTTTTCTCAATTTACATAACATCGTCAATAATTTTATAAAATGAGTATCTGTGTAAAATGAGTACTTACACAGAATTTCTGCCGGCATTTATTATACCAAATGAAGATCGGATGATTAATTTTTCGTACGTTTCTTTAATGGGAGAATTGATAAATTGCTCATCCATTTCCCTTATTTTATTTAAAGCATATTGTTGTATTGTAAGTGATGGTAAAATGATCTTCTCCCTCATAGTTATAGATAAACTATCAACCGGATAATCGCTCATTAATGCAGTTTTATCGCTTAGCTGCAACACATATTTTTTAGTACGCTCATATTCTTCAAATATTTCATTCCAAATTTCGCCATACTTTTCATCCTTACTTAAATATGCAGTAAGAGAAAAAAAACATTTCTTCATCACCATTTCGCAGTTATCCATGAGCGTTTTAAAAAACAAAGAGTCATTATAAAGCTTTTTTATCTGCGCAAATTTCCCTTCTTTTTCTAAAGAAGCTATTGCTGTTCCTACACCATAAAACCCTGTAATATTTTGTTTTATCTGCGCCCAAGCTCCTACGAAAGGAATAGCACGTAAATCTTTTAAAATTAATTTATTGCCTGTGTTACGCTTTCCTGGCCGGCTGGCAATATTCGTTTGTGCATAAAATTTTACCGGGCTGATATGTGCTAGATAATCTAAGAAATCGGGATGGTTTTTTAATGCTAAATAAGAGTCTAAACTTTTTAAAGCAAGTCGTTCAAATAATCTTTCTTCATCAGGTTGCAGGGTTATTTGTTTATTGCTGAAGACAGCATTACTAATGCCTGCATGTATAAGTTGTTCTATATTGAACTGTGCGGCATCTACCGTTCCAAAATTTGAACTTACCGTTTGCCCCTGCACAGTTAACTGTATTTCTTTATTACTGATGTTTTTGCCCATACTTGCATAAAACTTATGTGTTTTACCGCCTCCACGAGCCGGCGGCCCGCCTCTACCGTCAAAAAATATTACATCAATATTATTTTCTTTTGCAATTTTTGTAAGCGTTTCTTTCGCCTTGTAAATACTAAAATTGGCCATTAAATAACCACCATCTTTTGTGCCATCGCTAAAGCCAAGCATAATTGTTTGCCTGTTATTTCTTTGCCGGATGTGTTTTTTGTATGCTTCATTTCTGTACAATTCCTTCATTACATCGGCAGCATTCTGCAGATCATCTATTGTTTCAAAAAGCGGTACAATATCAATGGTAAGATTTTCTTTTTGCCAGCCGCAACTCAAAAATAAACCATATACTTCCAAAACATTTAATGCACTGCTACACTGGCTTATTATGTAACGGTTGCAACCTACTTCCCCATTTTGCTTTTGTATTTTTTTAATTCCCTTTATGTTTATGATGGTATCATTTACCAACTCATCTTCGTAATCATTTTCGTTCTCTATTTCAAAAGTATTAGTTAGAAAATCCACTTTTTCTTTTAAAGATAGGGTGCTATAAATATCACCATAAATGTTATCCAATACGGTATTGTGAACACTGCTTTCCTGCCTCACATCTAATGAAGCAAAGTGTAGACCAAAGATATTAACTTTATTTATCAAGTCAGTTACAAGCTGCAAAAACAATCCATTGTGGTTATAAATAATCATATTTTTCACCTTTTCCAGCTCTGATATAATGTCGTCTTTAATCAGCTCAGTTTTATAGCCAGGTATAAAAATATTATCATATAATTGTTTTTCAATCCCGTTTAAAATAACATCAATACCTTTAAAAGTAAGGCGGCGTTTAAGGCATCTTATTTCCAGATAATAGCATTTAATAATGCTTCCTTTAAGCGCTGTAGCAACATCTATAGTTGTTTGAGCCGTAACAAACGGATTGCCGTCTCTGTCGCCGCCCGGCCAAAAGCCCATATTAATAATTGATTTCTCATTAGTTAATGCATTGGGATATTGATTCTTTAAGGACTTTACTATTTTGCCTGCGGCTTTGTAAAACACATTTTCCAGATACCATATCAAACTCACTGCTTCGTCAAAAGGGGTAGGTTTTTGCTTTTTTAGGAATGGTGTTTTACCCAATTGCTGCAGGTATATATTTATTTTTGCTGCATCATTTTCTCCTAATGCTTTAGATAGATCGTTTATAATACCCAATACCTGCCCCGGATAAAATTGCGTGGGATGTGCAGTGAGCACTAATTGTACAGAAAATTCTTTCAGCTTTTTCTCTATTTCTTTTTCTTTTTTTTGTTGAATAACCTCCAGTTCCAGTTGCTTTAGCGTTCCTGTTCCACCCATATCAGTAACAGAAGTAAATGCCGCATCTTCTAATGCATCAAATAACACAACCTGCCGCTCAACGTATTGTATCATTCTAAAAAGCATATCAAGTTTTTCCTGCTGCTCTTTATAGGTCGTATGTTTATCAAAAAAAAGTTCTATGATTTCTGTAGGACTTAATAATTGTTTAAACCCTTCTTCGCATTGGTCTTGAAAAAGAGAAAGCAAAATCCCCGTTTTTTCTATGCGGTGAAACGGAAGTGTAGAAAATAAACTATTGTACAATTGAAATTTAATAACCACATTATTATTAAAATGCTGTAATCCATTTAAATTATCGCTACCCATAAGTAAAAATCTTTTATACTGTTCATAAATAAAAATTGCAGTTGGATAAAGTTATTTGATTAAAATCGCATTTATGTTTTTAAAGAAGATTACCTATTCATTCGTTATTAGCAAAGCAATATAATTTTTGCATTAGCAAATCTTTAAGATTTTTACATGTAAGTAAACTGTATTTTTAACGTAAATACCCTGTAATAAAAAATTTCATTTTTAAAAATTGTTCCAAAATAAAATACATAGCATGAAATACTATTTAAGATCTCTATCAATTGCTTTTATGGGTTTAGTAGCACTTACCCAATTGAGTTGTGCTCAAGGTCAAAAAAACGTAAAACAGGTTAACAACAAAGTAGAATTGATGCCAGCAAAAGGTAAAGCCTCGGCAGTTTTTGCATCTGGATGTTTTTGGTGTACTGTTCATATTTTTGAGGCTGTACAGGGAGTTGATAGTGCGATTGCAGGGTATGCCGGAGGTAATACTAAAAATCCTACATATCGAGAAGTTGGATCGGAAACAACAGGCCATGCGGAAAGTGTTTTAGTTTATTATGATCCAAAAATTATTTCTTACGATGAATTACTAAATGTTTTCTTTTTATCTCAGGATCCTACAACGCCGGATCAACAAGGGCCTGACAGAGGTTCATCTTACAGATCGGTTATATTTTTTGAAACACCCGAACAACAATCTATGGCAAAGACTGCTATTGAAAAATATAACAAATCCGGAATGTTTAAGAAGCCAATTGTAACAGAAGTAAAAAAATTAGATGCCTTTTACAGGGCTGAAGAATATCATCAACATTACATTTCACTAAATCCTAATGATGGCTACGTTCAAAATGTTTCCCTACCAAGATTTAATTTGTTTAAAGCAAAGTATAAAGGAAAACTAAAAGAGTAATGATTGTAATATATATAACATTAAAAACCCGCCAAAAAATGGTGGGTTTTTTAATACCTATGTAAAAATAATATTTATGCAATTTTTTCTACCTGCATATAGCTTAATTCAACAGGCGTAGCACGGCCAAATATTTTTACCTGAACCTTCAATTTTTTCTTCTCATCATTTATCTCTTCAATAACACCATTAAAATCATTAAATGGTCCGTCAATAATCTTAATTGTTTCTCCAATAATGAAAGGCTCATTCATTGTAACGCCGCCTTGGTCTGTCATTTCATCCACACGACCAAGCATTTTATTTACTTCAGCTTTTCTTAAAGAAATAATATTTCCTTTGGAACCTTTACCGTCTGTAAGAAAATGCATCACGTTGCTTATTCCACTTACATGCTGAATAATATCATCAGTTAGTTTACCATCTGCAACTTCCATCATTATGTAACCAGGATAGAAATTTCTTTCTCTCATTACTTTCTTACCGTTTAAAACTTTATAAACTTTTTCTACAGGTAAAAAAATTTGAGAAATTATTTTATCCCAACCGTTTCTTATAATATCCTTGTCAAGATATTCTTTAATTTTCCTTTCTTTTCCACTTACAACCCTTAAAACATACCACTTATTATCCTTTGCAGGTTTTTCAGATAGTGAAGCAATCGGACTTTCAGTTATAATATCTTCCATGATTACTTAAATAAAGAGTAAATAAATTTCATTGAATTATTTGCTACAAAATCCATTATCCCAACAATGAGAGTAATAAATAAAGTAGCGCCCAACACGATCATAGTAGACTGGGCAAGCTGGTCCCATTTGGGCCAACTGACTTTCTCAGTCATTTCAACATATGATTCCTTTACAAAATCTGTGAACTTGTTCATAAAATAAAATTTGCAAATTAGTCCCTATAGCTATCGGGATGCTAATGTGCTAATGAAAAAAAATTAATACCATTTTGAAATTGCAACAAATGCAACATCAAAATTATTAGCACGGGAACTAGGATTCGAACCAAGATCAAAGGTTTTGGAGACCCGTATGCTACCGTTGCACCATTCCCGTATTTTGCTTATATAATATCTTTCTCGAGAAATTTTTGAAGCTTATATTAAAGAACACTTATGAGTAAAAATGTGTCTAAAAAAACAAGGTTTTTTGACTTTTATTTTAAACAACAAAGTACCAAGGGTAATGACCAAAGGTACTTTGTTGTATTTTATTTGATTAGATTCTTTTTAAAAAAGAATAAAATTTGTTCTTATTTAAGGATCTCAGTAACCTGACCAGCACCTACTGTACGGCCACCTTCACGAATTGCAAATTTAAGACCTTTCTCCATAGCGATAGGTTGAATAAGCTTTACAGTAAAGTTGGTATTATCACCAGGCATAATCATTTCAGTTCCTTCATTCAAAGTAACTTCTCCTGTTACGTCCGTAGTACGGAAGTAAAACTGGGGACGGTATTTGTTAAAGAACGGAGTATGACGTCCACCTTCTTCTTTACTTAAAACATATACCTCACCTTTAAATTCTGTATGTGGTGTAATTGAACCTGGTTTGCAAAGTACCATTCCACGACGGATTTGAGTTTTCTCAATACCACGCAATAAAAGACCAGCATTATCTCCAGCTTCACCTTCATCAAGCAATTTCTTAAACATCTCAACACCTGTACAGGTAGAGGTCAATGGTTTTTCCATTAATCCTACGATTTCAACAGCTTCACCTACTTTAATACGACCTCTCTCAATTCTACCAGTTGCAACTGTACCGCGACCTGTGATAGAAAATACATCCTCTACCGACATCAAAAACGGCAAATCAACCAAACGCGGTGGAACCGGGATATAACTATCAACAGCATCCATCAATTCATTAATTTTAGCGATCCATTTTTCATCACCAGCTAATGCACCTGTTGCAGAACCTTGAATGATTGGGGTATTATCACCATCAAAACCATAAGAAGAAAGTAATTCACGTACTTCCATTTCCACAAGCTCCAATAATTCAGGATCATCAACCAAATCAACTTTATTCATAAATACAACAAGCTGAGGAACACCTACCTGACGTGCAAGCAAAATATGTTCTTTGGTTTGTGGCATTGGACCATCAGTTGCAGCAACTACCAAAATAGCACCATCCATTTGAGCAGCACCTGTGATCATGTTTTTTACATAATCGGCGTGACCTGGACAGTCTACGTGAGCGTAATGACGAGTATCAGTAGAGTATTCTACGTGAGCGGTATTAATTGTAATACCCCTTTCTTTTTCTTCCGGAGCACCATCAATGTCATCATAATTTTTTTTCTCCGCTAAACCTCTTTTTGACAAAACATCGGTTATAGCGGCTGTTAGTGTTGTTTTACCATGATCTACGTGACCGATGGTACCAACGTTAAGATGGGGTTTATCCCTCTTGAATGATTCTTTTGCCATTGTTTAAATTTTAATATTTGTTTTGAAAATTAGATTTTCATTTTGAGTCTGATAAATCAAAGACTGTTTATTTTTTACTAATATTTATATTAAATTAACAATTATAAATTCATAATTATTAATTTATTTGAGCCATCAATGAGAATCGAACTCATGACCCCTTCCCTACCAAGGAAGTGCTCTACCCCTGAGCTACGACGGCTAGTCAGTTGGCAGAAGCAATTTGCAGTTGGCAATTGCACGCTGCAAATTGCCAACAGCATAATGAGCGGAAGACCGGGCTCGAACCGGCCACCTGAAGCTTGGAAGGCTACCGCTCTACCAAATGAGCTACTTCCGCTAATTAATTTGAAAATGTGAAAATTCGCAAATTCGATATTAAAGAACTGTTTTAGTCAATTTTCAAATTTGCTAATTATCAAATTTGCTAATTGTTAGAGTGGGCAGAGTAGGTTTCGAACCTACGTACTCGTGAGAGAACAGATTTACAGTCTGTCGCCTTTAACCACTCGGCCATCTGCCCGGTTACAACTATCAGTTGTTTCTAATAATCATTAATTTTATAGAGCCGAAAACTGGAGTCGAACCAGCGACCTACTGATTACAAATCAGTTGCTCTACCAACTGAGCTATTTCGGCTTATCAAAAAAAACTTCTAAATTACAAAATACAAAAATTTATGGTCATTTTTTTTTGGAATGCAAATGTAAGAGAAAATTATTAATAGAAAAACTTTGAAAATATATTTTTGAAAATATTTTCAAAAATAATAAATCAAAATTTTATTGGTAACGGTAAACATAACAAATAAGGTAATAGACGGACATTGACATAAAAAAAGCTACCATAATTTATGGCAGCTTTCATGGAAAATTACTTTATAATTATGCTGCTAATTTTTCTTTTTTTCTTTTTATTTGATTGATAACAGCATCTAAAGCTCCATCAAAACTTTCCTCAAAAGATTTGGAAGAATGCTTTACAAAAAACTCATGCCCTGGTATAAGTATTTTAATTTCAGCAATCTTATCTTTTATATTGTGTACAATATTGTCTAATTTAAGATATACATCCACTTTTGTTATTTTATCATGAAACTGAGAAATTTTATCACATTTGCTTTTAATGTGATCTACTAATTTTGAATCTGCATCAAAATGTACTGTTTGAATGTTTACGTTCATAACCATTTTTTTATTGGGTGATAAATAAAAAATAAATCAAGTAAAAATATTTACATAGGCCATTTGCAATTCTACATTCAAAAAAATCGTTAATACAAGTTACAATAAAATATTTCTAAAATTTTGTTTTTTGCTATTAATATTTTTAGGCTTTGGGGTGCGCTTTTTTATGTACTTCTTTTAATTTTTCGATGCTGTTATGCGTATAAATTTGAGTGGCGGCAAGGCTTGCATGGCCTAGCAATTCCTTAACTGCATTTAGTTCTGCACCGTTGTTCATTAAATGGGTGGCAAATGTATGGCGCAAAATATGTGGGCTCTTTTTTTCGATTGTAGTTATTTGTGAAAGATATTTATGCACAATGTTATAAACGTGTTTTGGGTCTAATGAATAGCCCTTTTCAGTAACGAAAAAATTATTGTTTTCATTGCGTAATCCTAATCTTTTCTTTTCAGCAACATAAAATATCAAATCCTTTACAAGCAAGTTATTTACAGGAATTATTCTTTCTTTATTACCTTTTCCCAATACTTTTATTTGGGAGTTCATTTTATCGATGTCATTTTCTCTAATAGCAATTAGTTCAGCCTTTCTTATCCCTGTAAAATATAAAACCTGTAAAAGGAGCTTTTCTGTGTGACCTTTAAATCCTTCAGAAAACTCTACAGTTGTAAATAGATTTTCAGTATCCTTTTCAGTAATAAATTGTGGCAGGCGTTTGGGCATCTTAGGAGATGCTATTCCACATACCGGATTTAATTTTACTACCTGGTTTTTTACAAGAAAATTAAAAAAAGATCTTAATGAAGACATTTTTCTGTTCAATGAACGAGCGGTCAGTTTGTTATCTTTCATGTCTGCCATCCAGCTACGTACATAAATTGTTTTAATTTCAGAAATAGCTGTATGGGGATATTGATTTTGAATAAAGTTAAAAAAAGATGTTAGATCGTTTTTATAAGAAACGATGGTGTTTTTGCTGTATCTTTTTTGGAATTGTAAAAAATCGAAGAAGTTGTGTTGATGATTGAGATAAGGTATTGGCATAAAAAAAACTGATAAACAAAGTTAATGATAACCTGTCATCAGTTTTAATATACTTTAAACCTCTTTTAATCGAATTTACCTTCGGAAAGCTGTTGCTTATAAACAGCTTTCAACACCTCCATACGACGACGGATCGATGGCTTAATAAAAGCCTGTCTTTCTCTTAAATGAAGAAGTGTACGACTTTTTTCGAATTTTTTCTTATACTTTTTAAGCGCTTTGTCTATATTTTCGCAATCTTTAGAATCTATTATTAGCATTGTTTTATACCCCTTTTAGTGATTTAGGATTGCAAAGATAAAAGAAATATTTAAAAAAAGAAATATTATCAACAAAATCCGAATTTTGCATCATGTTTACAGGAATAATAGAAAATGTAGGAACAATAGAAAATGTAGAGGTAAAAGGCAGCAATGTAACCTTAACAGTACGTGCTGTATTATCTTCTCAACTTAAAATCGACCAAAGTCTAAGTCACAGCGGTGTGTGTTTAACTGTAGAAATCATTGGTGAAAATACTTACACTGTCACTGCAATTGATGAAACAATTAAAAAAACAACTATTGGCAGCTGGAAAAAAGGTACAATTGTAAACTTGGAAAGATGCCTTCGATTTGATGGCAGACTTGATGGTCATATTGTGCAAGGCCATGTAGATACAGTGGGAAAGTGCGTTAGTGCAATAACAAAAGATGGTAGTTGGGAGTATATAATTTCTTTTAATAAAAAATATGCTGCGCTTATTATTGAAAAGGGCTCCATCAGCCTTAATGGGATAAGTCTTACGATTTTTAATATTTCAGAAAATACCTTTACTGTTGCCATTATACCTTATACATACGAGCATACGAATATTTACACTTTAAAATTAAATGATGAAGTAAATATTGAATTTGATATGATTGGAAAATATGTGAACAGGATGGAAAAACTTAATAAAAGTTAACTTTTGGAAAATTTTAGAATTACAAATAGAAATAATAAGAATCTCGATGATATAAGAGCCATTGAGCAGTAGTAGTCTATCGTATTTCCTTTGTTTGAAATTGAGTGAAGACCTTTGCATTTGTATATATGTGATGAAAACCCAGTGCAGCTAACAGTATTACAAAAGGAAAAACAGGCGCAATAAACCTATTTGACCAGTCATCGCAGGTTACAAAAATCCCTAAAGCAGTTATCAATATCATTAAAATACTAAAAACTTTTATGGTTCTAAATTGCCGATGTTTGCAAAAGAAAATGCCCATTAATGCAAAAGGGTAGAACAGCCAGTTTGTAGCAAGAAAAATATTGTTTTTTAAACTGTAATAAGGTCTTACGAAACCAAAAAATAATCCTAATTTTTTTATCCCTGTTTTAAAAAAATTTAAAAATCCAATATCATCTTGTACAACTTTAAACGCACCTATTAAGCCCGTTCTGTTAAACTGATTATAATCAGCGGTAAAACCTTCCTGTGGTACCATGCAAATAAGTTCCATTCGTTTTAAAGAATCAGGATTTATAAAATATCTAACAGGAGAATTTAAAACTTCTATGCATAAAACAACTCCAACTACTAACAATACCCAAAGAAAACTATGTTTTTTTTGGGTGTAACAATTATAAATGAAGGTTAAGTATGCAGCAAGTAAAAACAGTATCCCCACGGGTCTTGTAGTAATAATTGCAATGGCTAAGGCAGTAAAATATATCAGATTTTTTATAGAATATTTGTGCAACAGGTTAACTAATACATAAAATCCAATAACCACTAAACTAGTATGTACACCTTCAGAATAAATAAAGAAAATCCATTTTTGTATTGAGTAACAAAACAAGTAACATACAAATAATAAGATGCTTAAATTATGATTATTTGTTCTGAAAAGAAAAAGATTGTACAAACTACATGCGGCCAAATAAGAGAGTGCTATTTGTATTATAGCAACAATAAATAAAGTTATTTTACATTTAATAAAAATGGAAAGAAAAAGTGAATACGTTATAAAAAAATAACTAAACTCCCCATAGTTTAAACTTCTGCCATCTGCAATACTTTTAGCATCCAGTAAATATTTAAAAGTTTCTCCGCTTGAGTTTACACCATAATAGAAAAGTAATGCAAAAGCTGCAATAAAATAAACAAATGAAACAAGTACTATTTGCTTTTTTTGTAAAGAAGTTAAAAATAATCTCATTTATATATTTTTTCCTTTCATAGTCTCTCCTACTGCATTGTTCATAATTCTTTCCGCATATGGCCGAGATATATTATTTAATATTTCTGTTTTGCTTTGTATTAGATTTTTATCTGCCATGGTTAATGCAAGTTGTAGTGATTGCATAGCAACTGCAGAATCAGATAATTCATTCCCAATTAACAGGTCTGCATTTTTTTGCAAAAATCGTTCAGTTGTTTTAAGCAATTGTTCACCTTCTGTAGAAGCTTCAGCCAATGCTCGTGCAGCAATATCATTTTCTGCATTCTTCATCGAATCTAAAAGCATTTTTTCTACTGTAGCATCATCAATACCAAGCTGTGGTTTTATTTCAATAGCCTGCTCTATTCCACTTCTTAATTCTTTTGCTTTTACGGTCAAAATACCATCAGCATTTATTATAAAACTCACCTGTACTTTAGCCATGCCTGCGGGCATTGCAGGAATTCCTTTTAAATTTAAAGTGGCCAATAATCTGTTGTCTTTTACTATATCTCTTTCCCCCTGGTAAATGCTAATTCGCATGTTTATCTGTCCGTCAATTTGTGTAGTATATTCTCGGGAGGCGGATGAAGGAATTTTTGAATTTCGTGCAATAATTACATCCATTAATTCTCCTGCAGTTTCTATTCCTAAGCTAAGTGGCGTAATGTCTAGTAGCAACGTTTCTTTATTATTGCCGGCAAGTATATCAGCCTGTATAGCCGCTCCTAGCGCCACAACTTCGTCAGGATTGACAGTATTATTAACGGGTTTACCAAAATAATTACTTACCATTTCATTTACCAGCGGCACTCTTGTACTGCCACCCACCATAATAATTTCATTAATTTCACTTACCGAAATTCCTGCATCTTTTATGGCCTTCTTACAACAAAGAATTGTTTTTTCTATTGACTCTTTTATCAGATTTTCAAATTGCTTTTTTTCGAGATTTAAAGTTTTTTCGAAATAATCTGTGGTAAAAAAATCGCTTGTTGAAAGTTGCTTTTTAGCTTCTTCAGCTTTTAATCTTAAAGTTTGTTTTAAGGATCTATTTTGTAAAAGTTCATCGTCGGTAATATTATTTTCATGTTGCCAATATTTTACAATTGCCATATCAAAATCGTCTCCTCCTAAATATGTATTCCCGTTTGTGGAAACAACTTCGAAAACGCCGTTGTTAATATTAAGAATAGAAACATCAAAAGTTCCGCCCCCTAAATCATATACCGCAATTGTTTTATTCTCCTCTTTTTTTAGTCCAAACCCATATGCAAGGCTGGCGGCTGTGGGTTCATTAATTATTCTCAGCACATCAAATCCTGCAAGTTTTCCGGCATCTCTTGTTGCTTGTCTTTGGGCATCATTAAAATAAGCAGGTACCGTTATTACTGCTTTGTTCACCGGGGTTTTAAGAATATGTTCTGCTCTTTTTTTAAGTTCTTTTAAAATAAGCCCAGATAGATCTACCGGAGAATAAAACTTTTCATCAACTTTTATTTTTACCGGTTCATTTGTATCGTTGTCAATAATTTTATAAGAGAAAAAAGAAGCGTTTTTTTTGATGTCATCATAATTTTTTCCAAGCAATCTTTTTGCAGAGAAAATGGTTCTTTCAGGGTCTGAAATTAAATATGATTTTGCTTCCTCTCCTATTATTGCATCGCCGTTAATATTAAAATAAACTACGGATGGCACTAACGAAGAACTGTTGTGTTCTTTTAATGCAGTAGGTTTCTTAGTTTCGGGATGAATAATTGCAACTAAACTATTGGTTGTTCCAAGATCTAACCCAACTATGATCTCTTCTTTTTGTAGACTGCCTGTTGCAATATTTATCCCAATTCTGGCCATATTTATTTTTTTGCAAAAGTATAAAAAAAGCCCAGCAAAGGCAGGGCTTCATTTATGAAAATTAAATTTATCGCATCAAATACATTTTACCGTATCCTTTATTAAAATACTTTTTTGTATCATCTCCTTCTGCTTTATATTTTTCAAATGATTTACCATTAAGATTTGTAATTACCCGATAAATGTAAACGCCATTCGCTAATTTTTGACCATACATGTCAGTACCATCCCATTTGTAATCAGTAATATTTCTGCCAATATGTATGGCTCCAAGTTCTTCTTTCGTTATTTCTCTAACAACTTTACCTGTGATTGTCAAAATTTGAATGCGCATATTTTGAGGCACCTGGCTTCCTGTAAGTGTAAATACAAATGCGGTCGATGTTGTAAAGGGGTTTGGATAATTGAGCAACTCACTTATCATTGGTTTATTAATAACGGTGAAGACCGTCCTGTAATTTAATGCCCCTGCAGTGTTTCCAGATACGTCTTTGCCCGACACAATTAATTCGTATTCACCATCTTTTGTCAAGAAAGGTCTGAATTCTATTGTAGCTGCATTTTCACCTGAACTTAAGTTTGCAGGGTTAAAACGGAGTGTATCACCAAAGCTAAAGTTTCGAAGAGTTTGATCAGGATAACGCAATTGTACTTTTATGAGAGCGGTATCTTTTAAAGCCAGGAACCTGTTTTCATCTTTTAGTTTAATTAAAATAGTAGGTTTTGATGCTACGATATCTCTGCTTAAAATATGTATTCCGTCAAACGTAACATCTAACAAAGGATTAAATAAATCCGATTTTACAAAGAAATCTTTATATAAAAAATTATTAAAATGAAATTGTTCAGGCTGATTATTTACAGGATTAAATTCAATAAATAAAGTATTCTTACCGGGATATTTTTCCGAAGGAATTGTATAGGACGCAACCAAAGTATCACCTGCAATTAAAATTTTACCTTTGGGAATATTTATAATGCTGTCAAAATTATTTGCTGTTTTAATTCTAAAGTTAATCTTCATCAAACTGTCAAACTTAACCTGACTCACATTTTTAAATGCAACTGAAAAAGCAATTGGTTCACCTCCTTCGGCAGTATCCTTCATTGTAAATTTAATGTTTGGAGCTATTGCGCCTTCAGGTACAGGAATATAAATTAATCGCCAATAATTTAACTGATAAGGCGTGGATGCTAATTTATCTACGTTAAACATTTTAAGTTTTATAAATGGATATTGATTTGCATTTATAGTTGAAATATTTACATCTTTCATTGTAGAATCTATAACAAAGAGTGGCGTTTCAATACCTGCAGATGTTATACCAATTACCTGAAAACTCAATGAATCACGTGTGGGAGTCTCTAAAGATTTTCCTCTCCAATGAAATGAATTCCATGCTTTTGCAGGACCAAATACAGGAGACGTTATTAAACCATTTCTCTTAAATGCAGGACACAATACGTCGAGCTGAATTTTGTCATTTATTCCTTGTGAAAATAGTGAGACCGGTGTAAAAGAACTTACTCCTTTTCTATATATAAAATTGAAAGCACGAGGCCTGTTAAATGAATCGATATCTGTAAATCCTGCATTTTTTAATGTTGTATACATAGAGTTTATGCCATCTGCTTGCCATGTGGAAGCATAAGTATTAGACGCAGAGTCTGTACCTGAAGTATTTCTAACTACTACATAATAACCTTGAGGAATTAGATTAAGAAATTCTTTGGCGCTATCTCGTTTTGCTTGCGATAGAATATTAAATTGAAAATTATAAACTCTTGTTGGTCCACAAACAACATCGCTTCCATATTGGGCACCTCCAACATTGGCATTAAGCAAAGGCTCCATCTCAGATGGGCTTATTGCATTAATAATTATATTAGAAATACCGCAAACGCTTTGAATAACATCTGATCCGTCTATGTCCACCATAAAATCTTGCGCTTGATTTGCAGCTGAAGGAAATACACCGTTGTAAATTTTTACAGAAGATGAATATGTATTAAATTTCCAAACTCTATCATTAGCCAAATTTAAATTTTCGACAGATGATTTTAAGTGTTGATAATAATGCGACTGATTAAAACCCGGAGCGCTTGCAGGAAGGAATACAAAGGAAGAATTATTCCAAATAGTTGTACCGGAAGTTGGAATAACTGCTGTTCTCCAATAATAAACTGTGCTGTCACTAAAAGTTAAATTGGTCGGCGTAAACTGTATAACCCCACCACCACTTGATAAATTATATATTTTTTTAAATGCTGAATTAAAAAGTTCTGTTGTATCTAATTCCATTGAGTAATTACTTAGACCAATTAATGGGTTTGCAGTACTGGCTGAAAAAGTAATGTTTTGATTATTTACAATGGAGTAATTATATGGAAAAACAGGATTTAAAGTATTCTCGAAAATGAAAACATCTTTGGTAATTTTATTATTGGTTTCATAAATTTCATTCACTTTATTTGTCCAATCCAGTTCAACAATAATTTTGTTTAAGCCTTTATCTGTGGCAGGGTTTATAAATACATCTAGGCTTAGGCTATCTGCATACCTTATTCCTTTTATCAAAGTGTCTTTCAACATTACTGGGACAACTGCATTTGGCAATAATCTTTTAATTGAGACTCTAATAGAATCGCCCACAGCTTTTCCAATATTCCTCATATTTACTTTTACATTAAACGATGGATCGGCAACTGTAATAATATTTGGAGATATAACCACAGATTGTTCTTCTATAACATAATCTGCTTTTGGAAACGAATTAATTTTTATAGCAGGATCGCCATTTAAATTTATTTCCTCTAAATGTATTCTAGTAAAATAATCAGCAGTAGGATTGGCACCACCGAGGAAGGAATTAACTTCCTTTAATTGCTGTCCAACCGAAGAACCATACATAAGCAAAGAAAAGTTTTTGTAAAACCTGTTATTAAAATTGTGTAATGCAAAAGGAATTCCAAAATGTGTATCTGCAAGGAAACCGATACTGCCTTTCTGATTTGAGAAGGTATATTTTTCAGAAAGTGTTGCAAGTGTTGAAAGTCTTGAAGGATCGTAACTATAAAAATCACCTGCAATACAACCGCTGATATTAAAAAAAGGATATTTGCCAGTGTTGTTATAATTTTCAGGGTTACTTATATTAAATTCAAATGTTGTTGCAGAGGAGTGACCAAAATATCCTAAGTATCCAATTCCTTCATCAAACAGTTGGGTAATTCTTTCGCTGCTTGCCTGTTGAATTGTAGCTACAGATGTTTTCCTGAACGTTTCTACATTTGCGCCATACAGCGTGTCTTCTGCAATTATTTTATTTTGATCCATATAAGATCCTAATTGCAGGCTTTCATCTTCGGTTTTACCACCTACAATATGTATAAAATTCTTCATCCAGCCCTTATCTGAAATAGCAGAGCTTTGGGTCTTCTGAGCCTGTTCATACTGTAAAATCTTCTGGTAATAAATCCCGACTTCACTTCCTGAAATTGCTCCTAATCTTCCGATTGGAGTTATTGGTACTGTTGTGCCGGGTTGAGAGACCAACAAATTATCTGAGGCAGGCCAGCCGAAAGTGCCTACCAGATCCAGTTGCGCTGCAATAGGATTTGATTCCTGTGGTCTCTTTCCCTGATATGTAACACCTCTTCCTATTATAAAAATGAATTTTGGTTTTACTGGATATTGAACATCCATAAATCTTACAAAATTTCTTATAGCATCCGGGTGAGATTTAATACCAAAACCAAACTGATCTGTAAGTTCGTTTATATCATAAATTTTTGAATTAAACCCACCGCCGTTTGCAGTGTTTCTATAAGCTCTATAAAGTTCTACATTATTTACACCTGCACCATTGTTGTACAAAACTGGATTACTAATTATCACATAATCGCCCCGGTTGGTTGCAGTGTTGTAATCAACAAAATTCTTTGTTACAATATTGTTTATGTTGGTGATATTTGAAGATTCTACATTATTCAATATAAATCTTCTTACAGGGTCTGACGATGCCGGTAATACAAATTTTACTTTACCAGAAGTGGAGGCAATATCACCATTATATCTTCTGCCATTATTTATATCGTACAAAACCGGCATTGCTGTACCGTAATTAAAATTATCAATTACCAGATTATTTCCTGTTGCTGATGCAGAAAGCTCGAAAGAAAATGTCTTGCTGTTGTTAAAATTAAATAAGGAAGGATATGTTAATCCAACTGTAGCTACAACAAATCTATCAGTAATTGCAGGATTTGATAAATTACTATTGGCAATGGTTACACTTGCAGATGAAGTGTTTTGTAAATAACTCAAAGGTTGGTTGATAACGTTAAATACAGCCTGCGAAGTATTACTTGTAACCACAGATGACAATACATTTCCAAAAAGTTTTAATGTTATGGTTCTTTGAATATTGTCTGTATTGGAAAAAACTTTTGCTCTTATAGAAACACTGTTAGCAGGCCCTGATGTGTAAACATTTAATCCGCTTATAGTTTCTACAAAAGGAGAATTAATATTGTTATCGCCAGTTGTAAAACCTTCTCCATTATCGTAAGCAGAGGAGTAAACATATTCTCCCAGATCCCGTGCAAAACCTCTATTTAAATTTGCTTTGTAAAAAAGATTTATGTTGCGCATAAAATATGCCTCAGGAGTTGCAGCACTTGGAGAAGTATTGTTGCTGTTTGTATATCTTAAATTAGCGCCGGTTGTATTTACAGTAAGAAAATAGGTAGAAGTATCTGTTTCTAAACTGTATCTGTCCGCTAACTGAAACTGTGGTTCTTTATATAATGGTGCATCCGCTTTTCCATCGTTCATTTCGCCCCAGAATTCAATAAAATCAGTACTCCCCAATGTAGTTCCTGTAACTGATGTAAATATTCTTACTTGTTGCCCGTTTCTCCAAAGCTGAAAATTATCTGCATTTACGGCAACTAATCCCGCATCTGCAAGTGTTGTTTGAGGTATACGGGTAATATTATCTGTATTAATTTTGAACTTGTAATACGTTTTGCTATAATCAATCCAGCTGTTATTAAACTGAGCTTGCACTGAAAAAGCACATAATATAAAAAATGGGAGTAGTATTTTTTTTATCATAACTGTTCTATTTATAAAACCCTATTCATCATTTTTCTTTCCAAAAATAATTCTAAGAGAAATTACATGTGTATATAAAGGATTTGATTGATTTGCAAGATTTGTAAATGCATAATCAATATTTACATTTTTAATTTTAAAACCTGCTCCAAGGCTTGGTTGGTAAATCCAGACTTTTTTTTGATTTAATGTATCTCCATCGGACAGTGCTTTTTGAAAATTAGTAACCCCTGCCCTCACAAAAAACACATCTTTTATTGCGCCTTCCAATCCAATGTGTGGATCTGCACTCACCGTGTTTCCACTTAAAACAGTATTCCTTTTACCGTCAAAAGTAACATCAATATTTGCTTCTGTTTGTAGTTTAAAGTTTGTACCAATATCAAAAGTATAAGCGCCGCCAAGTATTAAACGAGGTGCAGTAAGCTCTGTCGATTTTACAGGAATATCATTTTTTGTAAGGTATAAAGCTTCTTTCTCTTTATCAGTAAATTTAAACGCCCATGCATTAAATGTTGTCGTAAGGTCTTTTGCTACCAAACCGAGATTCCATTTTTTTCCTCTCATTTGCACGCCTGCATCTAAACCAAAACCCCATGAATTGGCAAACTTTCCAACTTTTCTATAAATTACTTTTGCATTTAAGCCGGCATTTAAAACATAGTTATCAGTTTCTTTTAGTTTTTGTGCGACGGACATTAAAAAGGCGTAATCTGCTGAAGAGAAAGTCTGGATATTATTGTAATTAATACTTCCATCCGGCTCCACCAAAAAAAGTGTATTTGGAATATCATCAACCGCAAAACGAAGTAATGAAAATCCAACAGTGCGTTTATTATCCTGAACCGGAACAGCAACTGCGGCATAATCGTATTTGGCTATGCCGCTAAAATACTCAGCATGCATAATGGTGGCATCAATATTATCTTTTACCTCAGCTAAACCTGCGGGGTTCCAATAGCCTGAAGTTGCATCATTTACAGAGGCTGCCTGTGCACTACCCATCCCTAATCCTCTTGCACCTGCTCCAATATTTAAAAATTCGTTTGAATATTTTCTGAATTGCGAAAACCCTGAAACAGAAAGCAAAAGAAAAACCAATAAATAAGCAATAATGCTTTTCCTCATAATGACAATATTAAGAATTGTAAAAAACATGATGCACTTTTTTAAACGTTTTAAATATAAAAAAAGTGTATAGCATCTTAAATTAAGAAGATGCACTTCAAATATACTAAAATACGTTCATTTTAAGGATGTCTGTTAGTGACAAACGAACAACGAAAAAGAGACAAACCGTATTTATTCTGTAGTTTTTAAATTTCAGTTTTGCACTTTTTAATAATAAAAACCAATCCTTTTAAAAACCCCACAGGAGCTTTCAATATTACAACCTTATTTTTGCCAAAATATTTATGTAAAATGAATACATTTTTAGAGGAATTAAAATGGCGTGGAATGATGCAGAATATTATGCCCGGCACTGAAGATCAATTGGATAAAGAAATTACATCTGCATACATAGGGTTTGATCCTACTGCGGATAGCTTACATATTGGCAGCCTTGTACCAATTTTATTGTTGGTTCATCTGCAAAAAGCAGGACATAAACCTGTGGCGCTTGTAGGTGGCGCAACCGGAATGGTGGGAGACCCGAGTGGCAAAAGCGAAGAAAGAAATATGCTTAGCGAAGAAACATTAAATAAAAATGTTGCGGGAGTTAAAGAACAATTGTATAAGTTTTTAGATTTCAGAGAAACTACCCCAAACTGTGCAGTTATGGTAAATAATTATGACTGGTTTAAAGGAATTTCTTTTTTAGATTTTATTAGAGATGCTGGAAAACACATTACGGTGAATTACATGATGGCAAAAGACAGTGTAAAGAAAAGGCTGGATGGAGAAAATGGCATGTCGTTTACCGAATTTACTTATCAGTTAGTGCAGGGTTACGATTTTTACTGGCTTTACAAAAACATGAATTGTAAATTACAAATGGGGGGAAGCGACCAATGGGGCAACATTGTAACAGGTACTGAACTCATCAGAAAAAAAACCGGAGGAGAAGCTTTTGCTTTTACTTGTCCACTCATTAAAAAAGCTGATGGTACAAAATTTGGAAAATCTGAACAGGGAAATATATGGTTGGACGCAGAAAAAACTTCTCCTTATCAGTTTTACCAGTTTTGGTTAAACTCATCAGATGAAGATGCAGAAAGCTGGATTAAAATTTTTACTTTTTTAGGCAGGAATGAAATTGATAAATTAATTGATGCTCATAAAATTGATGCAGGAAAAAGATCATTACAAAAAAAACTAGCAGAGGAAATTACCCTTTTCGTACATGGCAAAAATGAATATTTAAAAGCCATTGAAACCACCCGAAAATTATTTAACGCTCAAAATGCAATTGCTGAAGATTTATCTGAAAATGAATTGAATGAAATAGAAGGAATAACAAAAACAACTTTTTCAAAAAGTGATTTTGATAATGGAATTGATTTAGCAAGCTTGCTTACAAACGCAGGTATTTTTGCAAGTAAAGGTGATGCAAAAAAAATGATTTTATCTGGTGGTGTTAGTATAAACAGGAAAAAAGCCGATGACCCAAAGCTAATACCAACAAAGGAAATGTTGCTGCATCATAAATTTTTATTGGTACAAAAAGGAAAAAAGAGCTACTATTTATTTGAGATTATTTAGGTTTTAATAAGTAAGAAAGCCTCCATGGAACAGAGGCTTTCTTTTCAAATATTTTTTTTAAAAAATTATTCTACATCAACCTGTCTGCTTGTAACTGCACCTTCAAAAACTTCCGGGATAAATATTCTTTCAATTGCCATATAGCCGTTTCCTTTTTCAAGAAAATGTACACGCATATTTTCAATACTAATCGGACAGCCATCGGGTATATCAGCAATATTGCTGTGCCGAATATCATGTCCGTCTAAAATTACAACAAGACCACTTCCAATAGCTTCCATCCTGTTTCCATCAATAATTAAAAAACCGGTATCTTCTCCCAAACCAATACCAATGCAGGAGGGATTTGCTGCTACAGCCTGTGCAAGTCTTCCAAATCGGCCACGCTTTTCAAAATGAGAATCGAAAATCACATCATCCATAAAACCAAGACCGGTTGTAATTTTTACTTCTCCTTTTAAATGCGCTTTGGCAGCATTACCTTCATAAATCATAGTATTGCTCATGGCCATAGCACCTGCAGAAGTTCCTGCTACTAAAAAATTTTCTTCTTCGTGGTAGCGTTCCAACACAATCTGTAAAAATTGTGTACCACCAAAAGTGCTTGTTAATCTAAGTTGGTTACCTCCACTAAACATAATGGCATCACAATTTTTCAGACGCACAATATATTCTTCTTTCATTGCATCTGCCCGGTTGCGAATGTGCATTAATCCAATTTGTTTACAACCAATTTTTCCAAAAGCATTCAAGTAATTCTCTCCTACTTCAATAGGAATCATGCTTGCAGTGGTAACTACTTCGATACGTTTTTCATTACCTCCAATTTCTTCTACAATTCTCCTGAGAATTCCAAGTTCAAAAAAGTTTAAATTGTTGCGGTGGATTTGGCCGGTTTCCAGATCTGTGCCTTTGTCTTCGGCTCCGCCAATTGCAAGTAGTTTTCCTTTAGCAAAATGCATGCATAGTCATATTGTGGTTAATACAAAATTAACGTAAACGATTGCACATTATTTTATTGTTATCAACCTAATGTTAATATTAAGATATAATTAATTTTTTTTGCTCTTATATCAAATTAAATAAGAAGATTTTTAAATGCATTGTAAAAATTAAACAGGAACCAGATGTATTTTATTTAATCTTTGATTTTATTTCCTGTAACTTCAGCAGAGCCTCTACCGGCGTGAGTCTATTAATATCCACTGTTTCTAAAATAGATCGTATTTCTTCAAATGTAAAAGAATGCGCATCAAAAATATTCAACTGCATTTTGGGTAAAGAAAGTTGCTTAATTTTCTTTTTTAAATCAGCTGTATTTTGCGAATCATTGCCATCTTTATTTTTTTCTTCCAGCAACAACAAAATTTCATTTGCTCGGTCAATTAATGCAGGCGGCATTCCTGCCATGCGTGCTACATGTATACCAAAACTGTGTATACTGCCTCCGGGAGCAAGTTTGCGTAAAAAAATTATTTTATTACCAACTTCTTTATTTGTAATATGGAAGTTTTTTATGCGGTCAAATTTGTTTTCCAGTTCATTTAATTCATGGTAATGTGTTGCAAATAAAGTTTTAGGAGTGTGTGGTGACTGGTGTAAAAATTCTGCAATACTCCATGCTATGGAAATACCATCGTAGGTGGAAGTTCCTCTTCCAATTTCATCGAGTAAAATTAAACTCCTTGCGGTTAGATTGTTAATGATACTGGCGGTTTCATTCATCTCTACCATAAAAGTACTCTCGCCGCCAGTTATATTATCTGATGCCCCAACCCTTGTAAAGATTTTATCTGTTAAGGGAATTTTTGCTGAAGAAACAGGCACAAAACTTCCCATGTGTGCCATTAACGTTATTAGTGCTGTCTGTCTTAAAATAGCACTTTTACCACTCATGTTGGGCCCTGTAAGAATGATGAGCTGGTTACTAACATTATCAAGTGTAATGTCGTTACTGATGTATGTTTCGCCCAGTGGTAAATTTCTTTCAATAACAGGGTGCCTGCTGTCTTTTAACTCCATTTCAAAACCTTTATGCAATTCAGGTTTTTTATAATTATACTGTAGGGCATTGTTGGCAAAACAACCCAGACAATCCAACACAGCCATAACATGTCCGTTCACTTGCATGGGAGCAATATAATCCTGTAACTCGTTCAGTAATTCCTGAAAAAGCTGTTGCTCTATCTGATAAATTTTATCTTCTGCACCGATTATTTTTTCTTCATACAATTTTAATTCCGGTGTAATGTATCTCTCTGCATTTGCAAGTGTTTGCTTTCTTATCCACGTATCCGGCACTTTTGGTTTGTGCAGATTTGTTACTTCTAAATAATATCCGAACACATTATTAAAACTAATTTTTAAAGAAGAAATTCCAGTGTTGATGGCTTCTTTCTGTTGCAGTTCCAGCAAATAATTTTTACCTCCACTTGCAATGTTTCTCAGATCATCTAACTCGGCATGAATACCCATAGAAATGAGACCCCCTTTACTTGCAATTGCCGGTGGATTCTCTGTTATTTGCGTTAAGATTTTTTGCAATATATAATTACAGCTATTAAGAGAATCGCCCAGCCTTTTTAAATAGGTATTTGATGTGGATGAACAGATTTTTTTTATTTCTTCAGTTTGCTGTAAGCCTTTGGCTACCTGCAATACCTCCCGTGGGTTTATTTTTTTTAAAGGTACTTTGGCTACGAGTCTTTCCACATCTCCAGCCAGTTTTATATGTTTACTAATTTGTAATCTTACATCTGTTTCTCTTATAAAAAATTCAACCGTATTTAATCTTTCATTTATTTTAATGAGGTCATTTAAAGGCATCAACATCCAACGTTTCATTAGCCTTGCGCCCATGGGAGAAACTGTGTTATTAAGGGTTTTAAACAGGCTACTGCTTTCATTATTAGAAATCAGTTCTAAATTTCTAATTGTAAAACGATCCATCCACAAATGTTCCTCTTTATTTATTTTTTGCAGGGATGTTATATGTTGCAGGTTGGGATGTTCTGTATCTTTTAAGTAATGCAAAATTGCTCCTGCTGCAATAATCCCGGCCGTCATATCTTCTGCACCAAAACCTTTCAAACTGTGGGTACCAAAATGTTTAAGTAATATTTCATTTGCATAAACATCAGCAAATATCCATTCATCTAAGGTGTAGGTGAAAAAGGAAGTGCCATAATTTTCTTTAAAATATTTTTGTTTGTTTCTTTGAAAAATCACTTCGGCCGGTTGTAAACTCTGCAGTAATTTATCGGTATATTCTTTGTCGCCTTCGGCAATAAAAAATTCTCCGGTTGATATATCCAGAAAAGAAATTCCCGTTTTATCATCCGTTATATGAACTGCCGCTAAAAAATTATTGTTGTTGTGTTCAAGTAATTTATCGCTGGTTGCAACGCCAGGTGTTACGAGTTCTGTAACGCCTCTTTTTACTATTCCTTTCGCCGTTTTTGGATCTTCCAGCTGGTCGCAAATAGCAACTCTGTAACCGGCTTTAACAAGTTTATGTAAATAAGTATCCAATGCATGATGCGGAAAACCAGCCAGCTCTGCCGATGCTGAATTTGCTCCGTTGCGTTTGGTAAGTGTAATCCCTAATACCTGAGAAGTTATAACTGCATCCTGACCAAAAGTTTCATAAAAATCACCCACCCGAAACAACAAAATGGCATCAGGATATTTGGCCTTAATAGCATTGTGTTGTATCATTAAAGGTGTTTCTGCAGCAGTTTTGACCATGGGGCAACAAAAA
>JAYVVD010000107.1:0-4845 GCA_043787295.1 Ferruginibacter sp.
AAAAGCAATGGGCATTAAAGTAAAATATGATGACAGCGATAACGCAAGACCAGGCTGGAAGTTTGCAGAATATGAATTGAAAGGTGTGCCGATTAGAGTGGCACTCGGCATGAGAGATCTTGAAAATAATGCAGTGGAAGTTGCTCGTAGA
Source organism: Ferruginibacter sp. (assembly GCA_043787295.1). GTDB lineage: Bacteria > Bacteroidota > Bacteroidia > Chitinophagales > Chitinophagaceae > Ferruginibacter. The sequence continues at coordinate 152 of JAYVVD010000107.1, forward strand.
GATACGAAAGAAAAGCAAATAATTTCTTTGGATGGGATTTCAGATTATTTAAAAAATTTACTGGATGAAATTCAGCAAAATATTTATAACCGAGCGCTTACATTTAGAAATAATAATATTACGGAAGTCAATTCATTTGATGAGATGGTAAAATTGCTGGATGAAAAAGGTGGTTTTATTTCTGCACATTGGGACGGCACAGCAGAGACTGAAGAGAAGATAAAAGAACAAACCAAAGCAACTATACGTTGTATTCCTTTAAATAATAAACAGGAAGAGGGCATTTGTATATTTAGCGGAAAACCAAGTAAAGAAAGAGTTTTATTTGCAAGAGCTTATTAAAAAATTACGAATTACGAATTACGAATGTTGAATTACGAATACTATGCAACTCCGTTATTTAAATATTATTTCATGGTTGGAGCAAGGAGAATTGCCATGTTTGTTTAAAAAATATTTTCATATCGATTGTCCGGGCTGTGGTTTTCAGAGAAGTATCATTGCATTGCTTAAAGGAAATATTGCGAAAAGTTTTTTATTATTTCCTACAACGATTGTGTTTATGATATTTTTTATTGGCTTATTTATTAATAACAAATATCAATTTGCTGACAGCAAAGTTTTTCTAAATGCAGGTTTGCTGCTTATATTTACAACCTTTACAGGTTCTTATTTATTTAAATTTTTTTAATACCAACAGTAATGAATGATCAGCAAAATTTACTATCGCCAAACTTTAATCAGGCACCAACTTTACCGAATGCCACAGCTGTATTGGTTTTAGGAATTATATCTATTGTTGGGGCGTTTTGTTATGGTATAGGTATTATTCTCGGCATAATTGGTTTAGTGTTGGCCAATAAGGATAGAAAATTAATTGAAGCAAACCCCGATGTATTTAGCCAGGGAAGTATTAGTAATTTAAGATCGGGGAGAATATGTTCAATTGTCGGGATTGTCGTTAGCGCTATATTTTTAGTTGTAATAGTTCTTTACCTTATTTATTTTATGCCCATCATTTTAGAGCAGATAAAAAAAGGAAATAAGTATTAATGACGAATGTGTAAAGTCTATAAATAAAAATTCAACTGTTATTCTTTTGTAGCCAGATAATTATAATCTTCCAGTAATTTTTCAAGGAAGTCGGTTGAAGAAAGTCTGGATTCTAATTTTAGCACATCTTTTATTTTATATTCAATACGCATACAAATATCATGATTATGATTTTTACGTGCCTGAGTTAATACCGTTTTAATGGTATTAATGTCATTGTCGGAAAGCCTCATCACTTCTGGAAAAGCAGGTTTGTAATTGCTGTTGTCCACCGGAATAAAAATGGTGTCATTTACTGACATAAAAGTTTTTGCATCTACTACAATTGTACCTGCAGCAAGATCTCCCAATCTTTGGCTTCTCTTTGTAACCAATATTGCAATTATTACAGCCACACCAAAAAAGCCTGTATACATTGCATATAAAAAAAGTGCAACTGAAGATGCATAGATGTATCCGAACAAAAATGGCCATTCAAAAAACTTGGTTATCCATCTTAAAATAAACTGCCCAAAAGTAGGTTCTCCCCCTTCCAAACTAATAACTCTTATTTTCATTATTTTTTTTCCAATCGTCTGCCCGTTTAGTAACAGTTCGGTAAGCAGGGAATAGAAAAGCATTGGAAGTGAAATAATTAAAATATCTATGCCCGTGCTTTTTTCGGTATCAAGATTAAATTCTTCATACAACAAATGTTTCATACTAAAAAGGTAAATAGCAAGCAGGGCAAAATCTATTAAATAAGCTACTAATCTTTTATGAAATGGCGCCACTTCAAAATCGAGACCCACATTAAAAGCAGTATTTATTTGTACGGTTGGCATTGTATGCGCAATTTACAGCCAACAAAAGATATTCTTATTAAAAGGATATTTTTTTATGAATAAAAAAAGCAGGAAATTGTATAACTAAAAAAACGTTATTAAATAAGCAGGATTTTTTATGAGGGAGGCAATGTTTATTAAAAAAAATGCAGAAAAGTGGAAGGGCTACCAACAGGAAGATCCTGCTGATCCTGATGAAGCATCAGAGCGTTTTATTAACCTCATGGATGACCTGGCTTATGCAAAAACTTTTTATCCCAAAAGCAAAGCGACTAAATGGATCAATGGTCTTGCGGCTGGTATATATCAAAATATTTATAGAAATAAGAAAGAGAAATATTCTCGGGTTTTTACTTTTTGGAAATATGAATTACCGCTGATAATACAAAAGCATCATCGTACCTTTTTATTTACAACACTAATTTTTATTTTGTTTGTTACATTAGGTGTATTTGCATCACGGCAAGATCCGGAATTTATCCGAGGAATTTTGGGTGATAATTATGTAAGAATGACAGAAGACAATATTGCAAAAGGAGATCCTTTTGGCGTTTACAAAGACGACAATCCTTTTAACATGTTTGTACGAATTGCTTTTAATAATATAAAGGTTGCGTTCATAACTTTCATGGGTGGATTTACAGGCGGGTTAATTACGTTTTATTTATTGTGGAGCAATGGAATTATGCTGGGTAGTTTCCAATATTTTTTTTTTGCTAATGGCTTGGGGATTCAATCAATACTTGTAATATGGATACATGGCACTATTGAAATTTCTTCCATTATTATTGCAGGAGCTGCAGGTTTTATTTTAGCCAATGGAATACTTTTTCCAGGAACTTACACCCGCATGGAATCTTTTAAAAGAAATGCAAAAGATGCAGCCAAAATTTTAATTTGTTTAATACCTTTTTTTATAGGCGCCGCATTTTTAGAGAGTTACATTACGCATTTAATGAGTAATACTTATGATAAGGCACCTGGCGGCATGCCCACATGGTTAAGTGTTTTAATTTTAGGTTTATCATTTTTGTTAATTACCTGGTACTTTATTTTCTGGCCCATTATAATACATAGAAAAGGATTTTTTATTAAAAATGACGGCATTATTTCCCGGATGCAACACAACGATGCGTAAAATATCAGCATTATTTTTATTGTTGTTTTTAGCTGCTGAATCTATACAAGCGCAGAATACAATTGTACCTAAAACAATTGAAGATTCAACATTTTTATTGAATAATAATGAACAGGAAGAAAATGTAAATTCATCAGGATTTGCAAAGGAAGTACTTTCAGATACTAGCATAAATTTTTCAGGTTTTTCCATCCAAAGAGATTCAATTTCAGCACTAAAATTAAAAAAGGAATACAGTTGGATTATTAATATCGACAGCTTTTTACTAGCTCAAAAAAAGGAAGACAGCCAACAGTCTAAAATTGTGATAAAGCAGAACAGCGGCGGTTCCTTTTTGGGCAGTTTATTTAATTCAGGAATTTTGCAGACTATGATGTGGGTTGTAGCAGCAGCACTTGTTTTTTTTATTATATACAAACTTTTTTTAAGTGAAGGTGTTTTTGGTAAACGATCAGTTAAGGCAGGAATTAATTTACAGACAGATGAAGATGATAGCCGTCTTATTAATGATTATGAAGCGCTGTTGAGGAAAGCTTATGAAGAAGGTAACTGGCGACTTTGTATGCGTTTTTTATTTTTGAAGACATTGCAAAGACTCAATGAAAATGATATGATAAATTACACTGTTGATAAAACAAACAGTGCTTATGTAAAAGAATTGCCTGCTGCAAAAAGAAATGATTTTGCTTCTCTATCACTTTATTACGAATACGTATGGTATGGTAGTATAGAAATCGAAAAAACTGTTTTTGATGCAATTGAAAATAAATTCAACAACTTTTTAAATAAAATATAGGTTGATAAAAAGTTTTATAAATACTATTTGTTTATCACTGCTTATTTTTTTAAACTCATGCTTGTCCGATACTAAAAAAAAGCCGGATCTCAGAGAAAGTTTTTCGTACAGAGATTCAAGGCCTTTTGGCACTTCAGTAGCTTACAATGTTATTAAAAAAATGTATGCAAACAAAAAAGTAGAAGTCAATAAAAAAACCTTTGCAGATAATTATGGATGGGATTACGATACCGCTTCTTTGTACATAAACATAAGCCGAAATTATTACGTTACAGATAGAGATGCAGAATCTTTAATGGAGTTTGTATATAAAGGAAATACAGCATTTATTTCTGCGGCAAAGTACGATACAATTTTGCTCAACAAATTATTCTGCAAACAAAGTACACCTGCATTTTTTCCAAACAACAGCATTTCTTCTCTAAAAAATACATCCGTTCGGTTTAATGATAATCTTTCTTTGTACAATAAAACTTACAGTTATTATTATCTTCCCATTATAAATTATTTTTCAGAAATTGACGGCTCTTATGGAAGAATTATTGGATACAATGAAAATGAAAAAGCTAATTTTTTTGTATTCATGTGGGGGAAAGGCAAAATATATTTTCACAATGAACCCCGGGCATTAAGCAACTATTTTTTACTTACTAAAAATAATTATTTGTACCTGCAGGAAATTTTGCAGATGATGCCTGAAAAGCCTACAAATATTTATTGGGATAATTATTACAGCAATAAAAATTATGCGCCAAACAGTAATATCGGACAATCAATGATCGGTACATTAATGAAATATCCACCATTGGCTAAAGCATTTTTTATAGCTATTGGTTTGTTATTGCTGTATATTTTTTTTAACAGCAAACGCAGGCAACGGGTT
>JAYVVD010000108.1:0-5070 GCA_043787295.1 Ferruginibacter sp.
CTCCAGCCACCACCATGTATCATTATCATAACTTTTGTAGATAAGCTTCTTCCACTTGGTAAATACACATCCATTTTTTGTAACGGATCAATACCGAAAGAAATATCTTGGATTGTAGTTGCTGCAATTTCTCTTACTGGAATAATGATGCTTCCCGCTTCTGAAAAATTTTTTTGGCAGGAAAAAAATATCAGAGATATGATACATAATAAAAGAAATTGCTTCATAAAATAAATTTTTTTAACTACTTTATATCAAATCCAGCTTTATCTGCAGCTCTTCAAACTGTTTATCATCAATTGTACTTGGCGCATCAATCATCACATCTCTGCCACTATTATTTTTTGGAAATGCAATAAAGTCACGAATGCTTTCGCTGCCTCCTAAAATAGCACAAAGCCTATCGAAACCAAATGCCAGCCCACCATGCGGCGGTGCACCGTATTCAAAAGCGCCCAATAAAAAACCAAATTTATGCTGCTGCTCTTCTTCACTCATACCAAGTGCAGCAAACATTTTTTGCTGTAACTCTTTTTGAAAAATACGAATGCTACCACCGCCAATTTCGTTGCCATTAAGCACCATATCATATGCATTTGCTTTTATGTTTGCATAAGGATGTTTAAGGTATTCTGCAGCATTTTCAATTGCCGGATTGTTGTCAATCATGGTTGCAATATCACTTGGCTTTGGTGATGTAAACGGATGATGCCTTGCTACCCATCGGTTATCTTCTTCCGTATATTCAAATAATGGAAAATCCAATACCCAAAGCAATTTAAAATCATCTGCCTTGCGCAAACCCAGCGTAGTGCCCAGGTGCATACGAAGATCGCTTGCAGCTTTTCGTGTGCGTTCTTCAGTGCCTGCTACTATCAAAATTAAATCGCCTGCTTTTGCATTTGCTGCCTCTGCAATACCTTTTAATTTTTCTGCAGCATAAAATTTATCAACGCTGCTTTTAAAAGTTCCATCTGCATTACATCTAATAAATACCAATCCTTTCATTCCTATTTGAGGTCGCTTTACCCATTCTGTTAGTTCATCAGTTTGCTTCCGAGAATATTCACTGCAACCTGCAATAGCAATAGCTATAACAGTTTCAGCCTCATCAAACACTTTAAAATCTACTCCGTTTATTAAGTTAGAAATATCTTTTTCATCCAGGAAAGTATGTGCAGGAAATTTTAAATTACTCAATTTCATTCCAAACCTTATATCGGGTTTATCATTTCCATAAGTCCACATGGCATCCATCCACGTCATGCGTTCAATGGTTGTTGTGTAGTCTATATTTTTTACATCTTTAAAAATTCTGCGCACTAATCCTTCAAACATTTGTAAAATATCTTCTTGTTCTACAAAACTCATTTCACAATCAATCTGTGTAAATTCAGGTTGCCGATCAGCACGTAAATCCTCATCCCTAAAACATTTTACGATCTGATAATAGCGGTCGTAGCCACTCACCATTAATAACTGTTTAAATGTTTGTGGCGATTGTGGCAATGCATAAAACTGTCCTGGATTCATGCGGCTTGGTACCACAAAATCTCGGGCACCTTCAGGCGTGCTTTTTATTAAAAACGGCGTTTCAATATCCATAAAATTATTTTCGTGCAAATAATTTCTGGTGCTCCTTCCCACCGCATAACGCAACTCTAAATTTTTCTTTATTGCATTTCTTCGCAGATCTAAATAACGGTATTTCATCCGCAGTTCATCGCCACCATCTGTATCATCCTGTATGGTAAATGGCGGTGTAATTGATTTATTTAGTATGGTAAAAGTATCAACTACAATTTCAATATCACCGGTTGCCATGTTTGCATTTTTGCTACTGCGTTCGCTCACTTTACCTTTTACTTGTAGTACAAATTCTCTCCCAAGCGGATTTTTATCCAGCACCTCATTCAGGCTTTCATTAAAAAGCAGTTGGGTAATACCATATCTATCCCTCAAATCTACAAACGTAATGCTGCCAAATTTGCGCACCGTTTGTACCCATCCGGCCAGGGTAATTTCTTTGTTTATATCGACCAGTTTTAACTCGCCGCAGGTGTGAGAACGAAACATATTTTATTATTTGTGCGAAGATAAAAGAAAAGCTCCCAAATCAGTTTGATAACTGCTTGCAAGGATAAATTTGTTCGGTTATTTGGGCTGTTGGTTGAAGAGCAATAAACAACATTTGTCCGGTCTCCTTCCCTGTACATCGGTCAGTTACCTCAGCCCTTGTGCAAAAATTTTTTTTCAGTTTTTATCAATTGGATATGATGGTAAGTTTCTTCTCTCTCGGAGCCCACCATAAATAATACCAAGCAAGAATTAAAATGCCAATTACAAAAGGAATTACTGCTAAATGCTTAAAGGTATAAATGCTGTAAAATAATTTAGTGCCAAAACCTGCAAACTCACTAATCATCCAATACGAGTTTGCGCTTATCCAAAATACAATTGCAACATTATGGGCAAGTTCACTTATAACCTGTCGATTGCGATATGCAATTACAATGGCAATAATAAGCGTGGGAAAAATCATTAAAATACCCAGAGGTTTCCAAACCATACACCAGCTTAAATCTTTTAACAACCAAAAAACGATGTGAAGGTTTTCTATTTTACGAAGTTTAATGGATATAGTGTTTTCCTCCTGCTGCGGCATGCAAATGTTGTTTAGATTATAAATATAATCAAACAAAAATTATTAGGGAAGTTGTAATAACAGCATTAAAAATTTATGAAATGATATGTGGAATAAACCTGCTCTTGTTATCTGTAATTAAATTATTGGCTTCTCTAATGCCTATTCCTGCTGCTTCCTGTCCAATTACCCAACTTCCTATTACGGGATAATTATCATCAAAGTCTGGTAGTTCAAAAAGCTGCTGGTAAACAAAACCTTCTTCACCATATTCACCGTCGGTCTTTTGTATAATGCCATAATGTTTTACCATTTCTATGTTTGCGCCTTCACGGGAAAGGATCGGTTTTTTTACATAATCTTTCATACCGTTATCATTAAAATAGGCTGGTAATAAATATTCGCAATCAGGGTTTAACTCCCACAATATTGGTAGTATAGCTTTGTTCGATAAGAGCATTTTCCAGGAAGGTTCAATCCAGAAAGTTTGGTTAGTATCCTTTAAAATATTTTTCCCAAAATCATCTGTTGCAAGCCATTCCCACGGATAGAGTTTAAAAATATTTCTGATGGTTTCGTCCTCTGCATCTACAAATTGGTTGTTATCATTATCCCAGCCAATATCATCTATAAAAACAAGTTTTGTTTCTAACCCCGCCTGTATAGCGCAGTCACGCATATATTCTGTATTGGTTAAATCTTCGAGTGTTTCTTTAAGACAGGTAAAATGCAGTTTGCCTGGTTGTAAATAAACTTTTAAATATTTCCAGTAAGCAATTAATTTTTCGTGAATGCTGTTGTACTGGTCTTTGCTTTTATCAAAATCCTGCAGCCAGAACCATTGCACAATGCTGGCTTCATAGAGGCTTGTAGGCGTATCTGCATTAAACTCCAGCAATTTTAATTTGCCGTTTTTATAACACAAATCAAAGCGACCATAAATGCTCGGCACATCATCGTTCCATGTTTGTTCTATGTATTCGATATAGTTATCAGGAATGTGAAATTTACTGTACAATTTGTTATCGATAACATGCTGTACTGCTTTTAAACATAACTCCCACAGCGTGTTTGTAGCAGTTTCTATTTGTTCAATTTCGTTTAATGTAAAACTGTAGTAAGCAGTTTCATCCCAATAAGGCACATCCGTTGTATGAAATCCAAAGCCAAGATTCTCCACGGCTTTTTGCCAATTATTTCGGGGATAAGATTTTATACGTTCCATTGAAAAAAGTTACAGATTAAAAATTCACCATTCACACTTCACTATTAAAAATATTAGCTCCCCACACTATACCCACCTCTTCCAAAGCCGCCTCTTGTTACATTTCCTTTAAATGCATTGCTGCCAATATTAGAACCTGCAGGTATAGCGCTGGAATAATATCCTGCTCTGCTATAACTACCATTGTTATAATTTCCATAAGGTCTGAAAGCATAATACCAGAGCGCAACCCCGAGCATGCCGCTGCCGGGGTGCGTACGTGTATAAGGAGCACTGCTATCGCCACGCACATAAGTTTTGTTTCCGCTGCCCCATTCTGGTTCTTTCTTTTTTTCCTGGCAACTTGCGAGTGCAGCAGTTATTAAAATAAGCTGTATAGTTTTTGATTTTTTCATTTTGTATTTTTTATTCACTTTTCACCATTCACACATCTTCATTTCACTGTTATAAAAATCTCATAATCCTTTTTTACAGATACAGATTTTGTATCGCCTTCACTGTTTTCTGCAGTAGTATTTACTTGTCCCAATGAGGGTACGGTATCTCTGTGTTCAATATCTTTTAATTTGTTTCCTTTCACCCACACGGCATGTTTTGTAATTAAAACATCATTCATGCTGTCTAAATGATTTACAGTAACACTGCTTTCTACTGAACCGTTTTTATTTACCTCATTGGTTAGATCTTCTTGTTTTTTCTCTGCACAGGACACAAGTGCAATTGTTGAGATGAGAATAAATGTAATAGTAAATAGTCTTTTCATTTTATCATTTGTTTGTGGGTGTGAATTTACATTATCGAACGGAGATTTTTGTGATAACTATTTGGATTGTAAATAACGGGGGGGGAATATTGTGCAGCCCAGATTGTACCGATAAAAGCTTAAGTTTTATTCAACGGATGAGCGGCTGCCGGATAGGAATGGAAATCGTTTTTGCTGCCTCTTTGAGCAAAAAGATTGTAATGGATGAGCCGGATAATCGTCTAATTTAATTTTTTGTTGAGAGCCCTTAAAACTTTTCAAAAAACGTTACCGAAAATTTCTACTGCTTCTTGATAAATACACAATGATTTTGGATCATTTTTATGTAATAGATTTTTTAATCCAAATTAATTAAAATCCAATTCTTACCCTGTCTTCCCATTTTCTCTGTGCTGCTTTTTCATCGAGTAGGTTTTCCATAGCATCGTAAATTTGGTT
>JAYVVD010000109.1:0-4785 GCA_043787295.1 Ferruginibacter sp.
AAAGGCAAATACTTGCTTACACTACAACCACTTTTTGCCAGGTTAAAAGTAATGTTATCACTCATGCCATATAATTGCGAAAAATGAATATGGTGGTGGTTATGAGGAAGATTTTGTTTATCCAGTAATTTTGTAGCATATAAATTACTTTGTTCATTGTGCGAAGCTACAATCAATGCTACCTCATCAATATTTTCTATACAAAATTTTACTGCATTATCGTAATCTCTATCCGTACTTTCTTTGTTTGGTTGTATAGGTGATGGATATTTTTTTACTATGGCTCTTTTTCTTTCTTTCTCCATATAAGCACCTCTTACAAGTTTAGCACCAAGTATAAAAAAGTTTTCCTTTGCAGCATCGCAACTATCTTTTAAAAATTGCAATCTATCATGCCTATATAATTGAATGGTGTTATAAACCACCGCTTTCGTTTTATTAAATTCAACCATCATTAAAATGGCAAGTGCATCAACAGGGTCTTGTATCCAGGTTTCTTCTGCGTCTACCAATACACCAATATTATTTTCAATGCCAGCCTTGCATATTTTTGTAATTCTTGTAATTACTCTTTTCCACTCCGACAATTCATCTACAGTAAGTGCTTCCAATACTGCATTATAGCGTTTCATTAATGTGCCTTCAATTGCACCCATACCGGCATCAATTGTTTCGAGCAAACCAAAACGTACAAGGGCGGTAACTTTAATACTCATAAAGGGTATATTCTTTTGGGTAGCAGCGTACATAATCACTTTTATAAATTCATCCGTTGCATGGTCGTACCCAATTTCGCCATCATTGCCACCTTCTACACCATAATCCAAAATAACTTCCACATTATACTCACCAAGTTTTTGTGCAACTAAAGCGGTTTCAGGTAAAGTTTCTCCACCTACAAACTGGCTAAATATGGTACTACGAATTATTTTTTTTGTGAAAGGAATTTGTAGCTTAATTGCAGAAGGCATGAACGTTAACCCCATTTTTACAAGCCAGGGTTTACCCATCGTTGAAAATAAAAAATCAGCTTTCTTTAATTCACTATCCGTTTTGTAAGCAAAGGCATATTCTGTATTATCAAACGATATCATATAAAAAATTGTATACAAATTTAAGCAGATTTGCTTGGGTTTATAAAAAGAAAAGTTTAATTGATTTTCACTGTTTTTAAAGCCAAAAAATAAAACTTTAAGTACATGTTTGTGATGATTTGCATTATTCATTTTTTTAGCAAACCAATTACATCAGATTCCTACATATTGGATCGACATGGCTAAAACACATTTTAAATTATGTATATTTTTTGCTTTTCGTAATGAACATCGGCACTTTCTTTTTTTTAAAACATTTGTACAGCTTAATTTGTATCAAATTTATAATAATTTTATGAGTGATATCTCCATCGTTTTTCCTCACCAATTATTTAAAAAAAATGCTTCTCTTTTAAAAGACCGGAAAGTTATTTTGGTGGAAGAATTTTTATATTTCAGAAAATATAATTTCCATAAACAAAAGCTTGTACTGCACCGTGCATCAATGAAATGTTATGCTGCATTTCTAGAAGCTGCTGGGTATAGAGTTGAATATATTGAGAGCACAGATGAAAGAAATGACATTAGAAAATTAATTTCATTTTTAAAAAAGGAAAATGTAAAAACCATTCATTTTATTGAAGTGGTTGATGATTGGTTAAACAAAAGAATTACGAATTCCTGTAAAGAAAATCATCTAAAAATTGAACAATACTTAACCCCCGCTTTTCTTAATTCTTCTCAGGAAGGTGACGATTATTTTAACGGAAAGAAAAGATATTTTCAAACAGAATTTTATATTGCTCAACGCAAAAAAAGAGGTATTCTGTTACAACTAAATGGCGACCCGATTGGTGGTCAATGGAGTTATGATGCAGACAACAGAAAAAAATATCCTTCTAAGGAAATTCCGCCACAAATTAATTTTCCAAAAGAAAATCTTTTTGTAAAGGAAGCAAAGAATTATGTTGAGAAAAATTTCTCCAACAATTATGGTGAGATAGACATTTTTAATTACCCAATCAATTTTCATGAATCCGAAAGATGGTTACAACAATTTTTAACCAGTCGATTTGAAAGATTTGGCGAATTTGAAGATGCAATTGTGGTCAATGAAAACATACTTCATCATTCTGTTTTAAGTCCATTAATTAATGTTGGTTTATTAACGCCTCAACAGGTTATAGATGCTGCTTTAAAACATGCCGAAAAACACAATACCCCACTTAATTCCACTGAAGGATTTATAAGACAGATCGTTGGATGGCGTGAGTTTATAAGAATTGTATATTCAAGAGAGGGCGTAAAACAACGTACAACAAACTTCTGGAAATTTTCCAGAAAAATTCCATCATCTTTTTGGGATGGAACAACAGGAATTGTACCCATTGACAATGTTATAAAAAAGGTTTTGAAATCCGGCTACCTCCATCACATTGAAAGACTCATGTTACTGGGTAATTTTATGTTGCTTTGCGAGTTTGACCCCGATGAAGTTTATAAATGGTACATGGAAATGTTTGTGGACAGTTATGACTGGGTAATGGTACCAAATGTTTACGGTATGGTGCAGTTTGCCGATGGTGGTTTGATGACGACTAAGCCATACATAAGCGGTAGTAATTATGTACTTAAAATGAGTGACTTTAAAAAGGGTTCATGGTGTGAAATTTGGGATGGTTTATTTTGGCGGTTTATGGATGTACACAGAACTTTTTTTAAAAAAAATCCAAGACTTGGAATGCTGGTAAATACATTCGATAAAATGGCCACAGAAAAAAGAAACCATCACAACGAAATGGCAGAAAAATTTCTTGCAAGTCTCGATCATAAAAAATAAATTCTTGAGCAAACAAATTAAAAAAGAAAATCTTCCTCAAAAAATTTGCATTGTTTGCAACAGGCCATTTGCATGGAGAAAAAAATGGGAGAAAGTTTGGGATAAAGTTAAATATTGCAGCGATAAATGTCGGGGAATGAAGTAGCAGTTGATAAAGTACAAAAAGCAGTTTGCTTTTAATGCAAATATGTTTTCAACTTAATCCGTAACTTTTATCTCCTTAGCTTTGCAAAAATTTTAGAAAATGGATAAAAAAGCGAGTGAATCATTGGTGGTGATGACTGAATTGGTTTTACCAAATGATACGAATAATTTTGGCAATTTAATGGGTGGCAGATTAATGTACTGGATGGATATTGCTGCTGCACTTGCTGCGATGAAACATTGCGCAGCACCTGTTGTTACTGCATCTGTGGATAATATTTCTTTTGAAACACCAATAAAAATAGGCAATGTTGTTCATATTGAAGCTACGGTTACGAGAGCATTCAACAGCAGCATGGAAGTGCATATGAATGTGTGGGGCGAAGATGCTATTCAACAATACAGGTATAAAAGTAACGAAGCTTATTATACTTTCGTAGCACTTGATCCCAATGGCAAATCAAGAAAAATAAATGCAATAATTCCTGAAACGGAAGAAGAATTAAAATTGTATGAAGGTGCACTCAGAAGAAGACAAATCAGATTGATACTTGGTGGCAAAATGAAACCCGAAGACGCAGAAGAATTAAAAGCTTTGTTTATTAAATAACAGGAGTAACCGATTTTTTGCCAGGCATAAACTCTTTGCTTTGTTCAATAGCTTTCATAATTCGTTCTGTTATTACTTCGCAAGATAAAGATGTATCGATTTGTAGAGGTGCTTTAAAACTTACACTTAGTGCAATATTTTTTCGCTTTACAACCAACCCTTTTTTATTGAATGCTCTTGCAAAACCTTTAATAACAACTGGGACCACTATTGGGTTGCAGTGTTTAATAATATGAGCGGTTCCTTTTCTACCCGGGGCAAAAGCTTTTGTAGTGCCCTGGGGAAAAGTAATTACCCAATTATTTTCTAATGCATCAAATATTTTTCGTGTGTCAGATGGGTCAAGGCCCCGTCTGATTTCTTTTCCTCCTTCGTTCCACGTTCTTTTTACTGTTAATGCACCTGCCAGCCTAAAAAACCTCGTAAGCATACTGCTGTTCATTGTTTCTTCTGCAGCAACATATTTTATTCTTGTAAAAGGCCACAACAAATAAAGCGGAAGTCCTAACCTGTTTTCTTTACCCCATGAGTATGCGCAAAAAATATGTATAAATGCTATTACATCTGCAAAATATGTTTGGTGGTTGCTTACAAAAAGTACCTTTCTTTTAGGTAGATTTTGTAAGTGTTCAGTGCCTGAAATATGGAGTTTGTTGAAAATATTAATCCCGGGATAAGTAATAATCCCTACAATAGCGTAAACTATTCTTTTTAACAGGGTGGAATTTTGAAGTTTTTTCAACAGAATGTAAAGATTTAGTAATTTTAAAATGTTAATAAAACATCAAATTTTTTATAAAGAAACTATAAAATTGGGTATATTTGATAAACTTTTTATACAAACAAAATCATAAAACAATGAAAAAATTTATTATCGTTTCAATTGGCTTATTTGGTTTATGTTCAGCTTCTTTTGCTCAGAACAAGCTCAAGAATGCAAAACAAAAACTTCCTCAAACAACTTCTTCAACACAAGTTCTTTCATTAAAAAAGATTGAAATACAAAATGCAAAACAAAATGCACAATCTTCTATTATTGCTGGACCTCGTCCTGAAATAGATTCAAATAAACAGAATTAATACTCTTTCTAATCATTTGTAAACATTTAATTAATCAATTATGCAAATTAATATTACTCTTAAACTCAAACAGGCTT
>JAYVVD010000110.1:0-4350 GCA_043787295.1 Ferruginibacter sp.
GCCATTATGTTATTTAGCTTCAGGCAGTTTTTTTGGCGTGGGTTTTTGTTCGTGGCGTTGGCTACAGCTCTTTTATTTTTTTCTTGTCTTTTAAAAAAATAAATGTGCTGTCGTGTGTCGGCTTACAAAAACCATGACAAAAAAACTGCCTGCACCACCGGATAAGGCTTGTGTGCTGTGGGTTCTGTGTGCTGGCTCAAGCCTAAGCCGTGCCTGTGGGTCGGCTGTATTTCATTTTTACAACGGATGATATTTTGTTACATCGTCCTGCAACTCATCAATATTATTTTCTTTATACACTTCTGTAGAGCTTACATATTTATGCCCTGCCAAGTATTGTACTTTTCGTAAATCGTATTGCTTTAACCATGCTGTAATTACACTGGCTCTTATCTGGTCAAAGTTTTTTACTCGGCTGTTGATGGCTCGTAAATGTGTTAGCATAAGATGGGTAATGTTATGGAAGTTGTCTTTTGTTTTCCATTGCAAAAAAAGTTTACTGGTTGCTCCTGTTGCTTCCAAAAATTCCTTTCTTGTTTCATGTATGTAATCCATCAACTCATACACCTGATGGCTTTCTAATTTCATTGTCCTGGCTGCTGTTCTTCGCTTTGCATGTATCGCTATTTTTCCTTCCCGTAATTGTAAATCCTGTAATTCCAATGCCGATACTTCTTCCACCCGCAAGCCCTGATAAATAAGTAAACTCAATATCACTTTGTTTCTTTCTCTGCTCAATATGTTTTTCTCCTGAGGCGGCATTTGTTTTGTTTGTTCAATGCTTGTAGGATAGTTTTGGTACAAGGTTTTTAGTTCTTCCACATTTAAAATATCATAGTACACTTTTCTTTTGATGCCTTGTACTTTGATGTGTGCAACTGGATTAACTGTTACTATCTTTTCACTCAATAAAAAGTTGTAAAACTTTCCAATATGGTTTAAATAATTGGCAATTGTTTTTTGACTTGCTCCGTGCTTACTGCTCCAACTTATAAACATCATCGCATCTTGGTAACTGATTTCTTCTAACTCAAAAATATTTTCTCTTACTGCCCATTGCCTAAAATACTCTGTTGCTCTAATCGTTGTTGCTACTGTGTTTGGGCTGTATTTTTTTAATAGCAACCATTCTGTAAATTTTTCATAGTTGTATTGTGTTTGCATAATCTTGTTCGTTTTCAGTTTCTAAAAAATGTGTGTAAATCTGTGTGCTTTCTAAACTGCTATGCCCTAAAAATTCTTTTATCCTTTCTAACTTCATTCCGTTTTGTAAAAGATGTGTCGCAATGCTGTGGCGTAGCGTATGCAGGTGTATATCCTTTTGTATGAGCTCTGCATTCCCTGTAAGCTGTATAAGTTGTTGTAACCTTCGTAACATCATCGTGCCGCCTAATCGTTTGCCATAATGTGTTACAAAAAATGCTTCGTTCTTATCATTGCAGAAGTATGGCCGGGCATCGTATAAATAATTTTGCAAGTGTTCCATACTTTGCTTTGTGACTGGCACTCTTCTTTCTTTGTAACCTTTCCCTTTTCTTACATGCAAAATATTTTTTTCAAAAACGATGTCGTTAATATCAAGATGCACCACTTCATTTCTTCGTAAACCACAACCATAAAAAATACACAACATGGCTCTATCCCTTAACTGCATGGCTTCGTAATAAACTATTCCCCTGTCATTTTTTTGTTGCTCATAATTTTCATAAGTAATTTTAAACAATAGTTTTATTTCAACTTGAGTGAGTATGTCGGTTACTTCACTATTATTTTCTTCGGTTTGTATATCCAACTTTGGTAATAATAATCTTCCGTTCTGCCGCAGGTAATCACTAAATTTTTCAAAGGCTTGTAAGTGTTTGTTTAAATAACTGTTGCTTAATCCGCCGCCTTTTCTTGTGTTGGTTCGTAATTTTAATTTGTAATAATGTTCTTTGATTAAGTCGTTTGTAATTTGCCATAACCCTGCATAGCCTTTACTTTCAGCAAAGAATAAAAATTCCTGTATGTAATTGGGTAACTGGTAAACCGTTTGTTCGCTGTAACCAATTGTTTGTAACCATTCTTTAAATGAGGCAATAATGTAGCGGTACGCTTCACTTTGCAGCGTTAAATGTTTCATGTCAATAAATTTTTGGGGTGCTTATATCTTTTAATGAACTTTTAGTCCACTTCGCTTAATGCCTTTACTGCTTTGGGTTTCAGTAGTCCATTTTTCTTTTGAACCTGCTTTGAACTTTGAACCATTAGGCTTTGCAGATTTTCATCTAACACATGGCTGATGCTATTTTGCAGTTGGTTGTATTCTTCATAACTAACTACTTCATAAGTAAATCCTTTTGCTTTGCTGCCATTACTTTTTTTGATAAATCCATTTACAAATAATTGCAGCATGTACCTTTTTTGATTACTTGCATTTACTCTCAAAGCTTGCCTTATTTCTCTGCTGCTAAAAGCAGAGCGGTTATTTTCCTTGAGGTAATTTTTTATTTGCTCTAAATACAACCTGCATGCATTATTTAACTCGTCTGACTTTCGTAAAAGTATCGGCTTCATTAATTTATTGGCTGCTGCAATATCTTCTAATGTTGTTTCTATAAAAATCTCTCCGCTACTTTCATCACATTTTTGCTCTCGTTGGTATTGATGATAATATGTTACGGCTTCTATAAACTGCAAATAATGGCTGTTGCTTCTTCTTGGTTTAAACACTTCACTCGGTATTTTTAATTGCTCTGCATAAGGGTTTCTTACGCTTAGTGGTTGTAATATTCTTTGTGTGTTTTGTAAAAGTTGCTGTATATTTTTTTCTGCTGCTGTATCTATTGTACCTGCACTTTTTTTCCGTTGGTACTCCATTATTTTTTCGTCCTGTTCTATTGTTTCATTGATGTAAATTAAAAAACTTCTATTGGCATTGTCTTCATATACTTTCTCCTGTGTGGTGCATCCTGCAACGGTTACAGGGCCATTTACGGTTATTTCTACCGTTTTGGTCATTCCTTTATCATCTTTCTTTGGGTAGATTTTTGTTATCCTTGATTTGCTCATTAATTCTCTCAACGCATATAAAATTTCACTGGCTCCGTCCATATCTTCTATAAGCAATAATTTATTCTTTAAATCATGTACACCGTAATAATAAAGTGCATTGCTGGTTAAACTTGTACTTTCAATTTTATCCTCTTCGGGGATTAATTCTGCAACTTTTTCCTGTAGATGGCTTTTACCTGCTCCGCTACTTCCAAAACTTATAATGTGCAACGGCTTTATTCTTTTTCTATTCACAAAAATTAAGTACATGATTAACCTGTTTTCTTCTTCGCCTACCACACCACTTTTTCCTATCATGTCATTGGTAATTTCAATCAGGTTTTTACTTTCTAAAAATTGTTGTGCTGCTTGTTTTTCTTGCTCACTTAATATTTTTATTTGCTGTTTTTTTTGTACTTGTATTTTTTCTATTTGTTGCAATCGATAACTTTCTAACTCGGCTGTTATGTCTGATAAATCTTTGCTCACTTGTGTTACGCCTACTTCTAATCTATCTGCAATTAACCTGGCTAATTTTTCTACCTGTGTAATGCTGTACAGATCTAAATTTTGCCGTATCGCTAATGCTGCTATATCAGGATTGTTTAAATAATGCTGGAACTTCCGGTTAAGCACTTCTATTTTTATTGTTACTCGTAGTCTGTCCAAGCCTTCTAAACGGATGCCGCCTAAAATGGTGTAGCCTAATTCTTCTGTGGCGTAGGTGATGGCTTCGGGGTTATTTACATTTATTTTCTGCTCCATAAAAAATATTTTTTAGTACCTATTGGTGACAAAAGTAACAGATTGGTTTTACAATACCAACACTTATCTATTTTGATTAGTACAAATAAGTGCTTTACTTTTGTTCTGTTACCTTATTTTAGGTTACTTACAATACTTTTATATGACTTTTGGAGAACGTATTATCATGCTGCGGAAGCAGCTTAAATTATCGCAGGACGATTTAGCAAAGAAGATTGGAACTTCTGCACCCATCATTGGCAGGTACGAACGTAATGAGATAAAACCCTCCATAGAAGTGGCTGCAAAAATTGCCGAAGAACTTGCCGTTACTGTTGATTACTTACTGGGCAACTCTGACAATTTGATAATGGATAAAAAATTAGTAAAACGCATTGAAGATATCGAAGCCCTACCCGTAGAAGAAAAAGACAAAGTGTATTATTTTATTGATATGGCGCTCTCACATCATAAAGCAAAAAAAGCTTTCAGTAAGTAAATGACAAAAGCCCCGTCAGGGCTTTAATGTTTACATTTTATGCCGTTTCGTGAAGGCACGAACCGGGGCGGCGG
>JAYVVD010000111.1:0-10901 GCA_043787295.1 Ferruginibacter sp.
TATATTTCTCATAGAATTCCCGAGATAAGCGACGAAATTTACCGTGTAGATGATGGTATGAAGGCTGGTTTTGGCTGGGAGATAGGCGCTTTTGAAAGCTGGGATGCGCTTGGCGTTGCAAAAACTACAGAAGCCATGAAGGCCGCGGGATATCCCGTTTCAGTTTGGGTAGAAGATATGATTTTAAAAGGAATAAAATCTTTTTACAAAACAGAAAATGGTAAACGTTATTACTACGATATAACAATAAGCAATTACAGGCTAATGCCTGGTGGGGAAACATTTTTAGTAATGCGTAATTTTGTAAATGAAACCGTCTGGAAAAACAGTACCTGCCGTACGTATCATTTAGGAGAGGATGTGTTAGGCTTAGAATGGTACACTAAAATGGGAAGTATTGGTGGAGAAGTATTAGAAGGAATTCAAAAATCTATTACACTTGCAGAAGAAAAATACAAAGGCCTGGTGATTGCAAACGAAAGTGCAAATTTTAGTGCCGGTGCAAATGTAGCCATGATATTTATGCTGGCGCTTGATCAGGATTATGATGAAATAGATATGGCTATTCGGCAGTTTCAAAATACATTAATGCGTGTGCGTTATTCATCTATCCCCGTTGTACTAGCACCGCATGGTTTAGCCCTTGGTGGCGGTTGCGAAATTTGTTTGCATGCAGATAAAGTTATTGCAGCAGCAGAAACTTATACGGGCCTTGTAGAAATTGGCATTGGCGTAATACCTGGTGGTGGGGGTACCAAAGAGTTTGTGTTGCGTGCCGCAGACGAAATGCATGCAGGCGAACCCGAAACCATCACACTTCAAAAACGTTTTTTAGAAATAGCCACTGCCAAAGTTTCTACCTCGGCGTTCGAAGCTTTCGATAATGGTGTGTACAGAAAGGGCATTGATGAAGTGAGCATAAACCTTGGCCGCCGCATTGCCGATGCAAAAAAAGCAGTAATTAATTTATACGACGATGGGTATGTAATGCCTATGCAGCGTACAGATATAAAAGTACTTGGCCGTACAGGTTTAGGTGCCATGTATGCAGGCATCAACGGTATGCACAAAGGCAAATATGCTACCGATCATGATGTAACTGTAGCCAAAAAATTAGCTTACGTAATGTGTGGGGGCGACCTCAGCGAGCAAACACTTGTAAGCGAGCAATACCTGTTAAATTTAGAGAGAGAAGCCTTTTTGAGCTTAACCGGCGAAAAGAAAACGCTTGAAAGAATACAGAGTATATTGAAGACGGGCAAACCGTTGAGGAACTAAAATACGGGTTTAATAAAGGATTAATTAACCGTTGCATTTGATTGTAACGGTTTTTTTGTATGGTAATTTATTTTTCTTTAAGTTCAAATATTGAACATAACTTTTTATATAAAAATAATCAGTATGCATTCTTTCAAAGCAACAGTAGGAATGGAGATTTTATTGGGTTATAAAAGTACCACCCAATCAGTAGTAGATAATAATTAAATTATTATAGTGATGTTAAGAAGGGGGTTCAAACATCAATTGGTTTTAAAATTCATTTAGAAAAAAATAAATAAAAACTCATGAAATAATTATTAATCTTTTTGTTTGCAATCCTTATAACATCAGGTATTGATGCTCAAACTATAGCACCTTTACCCACAAGTGAAGTTTGCCCAAATACAGAATACACTTTTTCAGTGACACTGCCGAGTGCGTATACCAGCATTACGACTTCTGGTGGCTGTAATATCACTTTATCCCCTTACAATTTTAACAGCACAAACACGTCATTTCTTTTCAAGGGCACATTTGCAGATCAAAATCAAACACAAACTTTTACAGTAAATTATGGAGGGGCATCTTCTACTCCATTTTCTTATACCAGAGTAAAATCCCTCACTATCCTTAGAATTTAGCGCAGCACTTCTTAAGGATTTTTTAATAGAGATGAGTTACAACCCATTTAAACATCAATCTATAATTGTCTATTTATTTTAATGATCCTTCCTGTGCATGTTTTGCACAAAATCACTATCCCACAATCCAGTTCAAAAAAGCTAAACCGACCAAGGGCTGCGGCGGAGGGAGCGATGTGTGCCGCTTTTTAGCGGCATACGGTACAGCGACTAAGGCCGGACAAATTGCTGAACAGAGTTGTAAAGATTAAAGCCCATAAACTTCTCTTTGGTAGCAATTGCAAAAAATGAAAGTTTAGTTTGCAAAATGTAAAATGCCACATCATTTTTAGAACAATTTGCTGAGAATCAAAACCTGTTAACAGGTTTTCTACTTTAGAAAATTATAAAATGTTCATCTGTTATTATAAATATTGGTATGAAATTTATTTAATGTATGTTGATAATTCAACGGTTTATTAATTAGAATAAATCACTAGCGTCCTAATATAATCAAAACATTTCCAGTTGGTTATGAGTTGGTTCTTTGACATATTGTATTAAAGCGTCCTCAAACAGTTGATTTAAGGGAGTTTTGGTGATTAGTGTAAAGCTCAATAACTGTAATATTTGATACTGAGTCAACGGTGTTTTCATCTTCTGTTTTACAATAGCAATTGTTACAAAAGTGATAATTGCAATATAAACTTGTATTCTAACTGCATTTTCTGAATGACCCCAAAATGACTTTACTTTCAAATGTTGTTTTATCCATTTAAAGAACAATTCTATTTTCCATCGCTGTTTATAAAGCATCGCTATTTGTAATGCTGTAATTTCAAAATTATTTGTCAGAAAGATAAAGTGCTTGTTACTTTCTATATCATAATATTTTACTCTTCTCAGTTTAGCAGGATATTCTTTAGCTGCATAATAGTTTACAAGTTTTATAGTCTGGTCGTATATAACACCTGTAGTTTTGTCCACTTTGGCAGAGTAAATTCTTTTACATTTCATGCTAATTTTAGCCCTTGTAACAAAATAAGCTGCTTGAGTATTTATGTTGTATAATCGTAAATAATCTACAAAACCTCTATCCATTATGTAAAAGCCTTTTGGCTCAAAAATGATACGGTCAAGTACATTTACTTCATGTACTTTTCCGTCTGTAATGTTCACGTAGCATGGAATTTCAGTTTTCAAATCTAAAACAGTATGCAGCTTTATAGCTCCTTTGTTTTTTCTGAATTTTGCCCACCAAAATATTTCTAAGCATAAATCAATGGTGGTTGTATCAATCCCATAAATAGCATTAAACTCAAAATCTGAAAAGGCTTCGTTTGGTAAAATATCTTTCCTTGCTTCAGCAATTAAGTAATAAGCAAAATCAGAAAAAATTCTCCAATCTCTTTTTTCATTAGCATGAGCTAAATTAGATTTTGAAATACTATTGCCGATACCAAGATGATACCATTTATACTTTTGTGTTTGGAGGCACAAAACCAAATCACTCAAACTTTCTCTATTTGACAATTGACCAAACATCAAACAAAGCAATTGATGCCAACAAGTGTATTCTTTCACTTTATAATTTCCATTATATCGTTCAATACACTTATTAAATTCATTGAAATTTAAAAAAGAAGCAACTTGAGCAAAAATATATTTACCTATATTCATTTTTCAATTTATACTGAGATAAATTGAAATCGTTTGAACACTAAATTCAGCTGTAACCCTTTAATGTCAATATATTCAAAGAACTTAAATTTACGTCTTTAGGACGCTAGTGAGAATAAATATGAGTAGAAAGATTGCATTAATAGGTGGCGGCCCTGCTGCATTATTTATGTATAAAAAATTGACGGAAACTAATTCAGAAGAAGAAATAGAGATAATTATTTACGAAAAAAGCAACCAACTGGGTGCTGGTATGCCTTACAGCAATTGTGGCGCAATGCAGGAACATATTACAAATGTATCGGGTAATGAGCTACCCAACCTTCCACAATCTATGAAAGAATGGGTAGCAATTGCAGAACCGTGCATGTTAAAACCTTTCAATATAAACAACGAAAATTTTAATGATTTTAAAGTAGTGCCAAGGTTGCTGTTTGGTATCTACTTACAGCAACAATTTGAACTGCTTATAAAACAAAGCAAACTAAAAAGTATAAAAACTATCGTATGGTATGGTACTATGGTAACCGATATTGTGTATGATGCCATTAACGGCTTATCAAAAATTATTGATGACAGACAAAAAAATACTTTGGTGAATGATGTGATAATTTGTACAGGACATGTATGGCCAAAAACCTACGAGGGTAAAATTGATGGATGGTTTGATTCCCCGTATCCGCCACAAAAACTAAAGCAGATTTACAATGCGCCTGTAGCAATAAAAGGCGCATCACTTACCGCTATAGATGCCATTAAAACCATGGCGCATGCAAACGGAAACTTTATGCACAATGAAGACAACTCTTATACCTACAGGTTAAATAAGGAGAGCAAAGGTTTTTCCATCGTCTTACATTCTTTGAATGGTTATTTGCCCTCTGTTAGGTTTCATTTAGAAGATACACACCTTACGCCAAAAAATTTTATTGAAGAGAAGCAAGTGCCTGCATTGAAAGAACAATTCGGTGGCTATATCCCACTGGATTTTATTTATAAAACAAATTTTTTAGAACCGATAAAAACGCAGGATGCTGCTCTGTATAATATTATTAAAGATTTGAGTATTGAAGAATTTGTGGCTTATATGTTTGCTAACAGAGAAGATATGGATGGCTTCGATTTGTTAAAGCAGGAATACAAAGAAGCAGAAGAAAGTATTGCCAATAGAAAATCAATAATATGGAAAGAAACTTTAGGTGCTTTAAGTTATGCCATGAATTATCCGGCAAAATACATGAGTGCAGAGGATATGTTGCGTTTAAAAAAAATATTAATGCCACTGGTTTCTTTAATAATTGCTTATGTGCCGCAAAGCTCGTGCAGAGAGTTACTGGCCTTGCACGATGCGGGCGTATTGAGTTTAAGAGCGGTAAATGAAAACAGTGATGTAATGCCAAATGAAACTACCGGTGCTGATTACCGGTATAATAAGAATGAAGATAAAAAAATATATTTTAAAACTTTTGTAAATGCCATTGGACAGGCACCCATGCAGTTTAATGATTTTCCTTTTGAATCTTTAAAAAAAGATGGAATTGTAAGTGCGGCTCATTTACATTTTAAGGATGATGAAAAAGCGCAGCTAGAAATAAATAATGGAAATGATTTAGTAATACCTGCAGCAACAGAAGGTTATTATTTAAAAGTGCCGGGTATAAACATCAACGATCATTTTCAGGTATTGAATAGTTTTGGCGCTTTTAATCCGAGCATTTTTATAATGGCTGTACCATTTATAGGAGGTTTAAATCCCGATTATTCCGGACTGGATTTTTGTGATACTGCCTCTGATAAAATTGCAGAAACAATTTTTAAAAAAGCTATTGTAATGAAGTAACATCGCACTGCTGCACATTGGGCAGGTGAATAAAATCACCTTAACCAGTTTTTTACTTTGGACGGTACAAAATAACCAAGATGAAATTCGTCTTCTGCTGATACTTCTTTATCTGCAACAATGTGCAAAGCGTAGTTATTTTTAATGATATCGGGTAAAATATCTGCAATATTATAGAAGTCGTCTACATCTATTCCAAATTTGTTATCTATGTGAGATGGAGCACCATTAAAACCTGTATGTTTGTAAAACGCTGTATTTTTTGCCTGTTTTAATGCAGTCGCTTTATCAGGCGCAGCCACGATCATTTTGTAATGAAACTCTTCGAATTCGTGTTGTTTATATCCACCTAAATTTATAAAAAAAAGTTTTGCATCATTTTTAAGATCACTTCCTTTTTCTACTACAGCTACTTTGTAACCATTTACAAAAGTAACGTTGCGCCATGCGTCAAAATGTAAACTGTCTCCGGCTTCCGGCCAAAATGTTTGTGCCTGCGAAATAATTTCTTCCATATTTGCTGCTATCGAAAAAAACACATCATGCTGTTCAATGTGTCTGCTTTTTGGTGTGCAACCAATTAATACCATAAATAAATTAATCATTAATATTTTTATGTTGTTACCAATAAAGTTAGGAAATATATTTCTCGGTCCACTTCTTCTATTACTTTCATCAATGGCTTACTCAGGCGGCCCTTATTAAACTACACCTTGCAATTGAAGTAATTGCAGAGAAGGATAGAAAAAAAGTAGCACAAGCTTTTCAAAAATTATTGGAATATTCATAGGGTGGAAAATATGATATTCAATATACTATCATTCATCCTGTTTCAATTGCGAAATTATGGTGCATGCAAAGGGCCAGACTTCTTTTAATGAGGAGAAAATTGCGTACAGAGTAAATGGAACTTTACAGGATATCACAGAGCAAATATAATTTTAGCATGAATTGGAAAAGCAGGTTATTGGCAGAACCAAAGAACTCGCCCAAAAATACTTGACCTTGCAAAAATGAACAAAGATCTTCAATCATTTGCTTCATATCCAGCCATGATTTGCAGGAGCCACTCAGGAAAATTCAAACTTTTGCAACCCGAATCACGGAAAAATAAAAAGATAATTTATTTGAAAATGGAACGGAATTATTTAAGCGTATGCAAGCGGCTGCTGAGCGTATGCAGTCACTTATTGATGATTTGCCTGCATATTCACGCACCCGTGTTGTAAAACGGGATTTTGAAAAAGTTAACCTAAATGATATTATTGAAACAGTCTTAGAAAACCTTAAAGAAGAAATTCAGCAAAAACATTCAACTATAGCTATTCATGGAAGCTGCGAGGTAAATATTATTCCTTTTCAAATTCCAAAATTGTTTTACAATATCATAACTAATTCCTTAAAGTTTTAAAATCCAGAACACTCTTTGCGCATTAGCTTTTGTTTTTATTAAACCTCATTTACTATTACTCATGTACTGCCAGCACAGGCACTTTGCTCTGGTAAATCATTTTTTTTGTGTGCTGTGTTTTAAATAATTTAGTGAAGAACCCATGAAACTTTGGGCCGATAATGATCATATCAATTTTTTTATCTCTTACAAATAAGTTTATTGCCTCATGAAAATCAAAGAGACGCATAAAATAAAATTCCGGTTTAAATTCACTTAACAATTCTTCCATCTTATCTCTTTCTATTTTATAACTTGTGGTTAAAGAAATGTAGTGCGAATCATCTACATTCAGCACATGCAGATTTGGTTTAAAATCTGCCAGAATTCTTTTTACAGCAAGTAATACAGGCGTTTCTTCTACATACCTCATTTCCGACGCAATAAGTATGTTAGCTGTGCCAGTATATTTTGCATCGCTCGGTACAATTAAAACAGGGCATACATTTTTTTCAGCCATCTTAAGTGTATTGCTGCCCGAAAACCATTGAGTAATGGCAGATTTACCGGTAAGGCCCATTACTATCATATATGCAGCTCTTACATGAGCATATGCATCCAGACTTTCTATAAAATCACTTCCCGATTCTGAGAAGATTTCAATATTTGCACAATCGACTGATAACTCTGTTTTTAAACTTTGCAGATAATTATTTGCTACTATCGCCTCATCAGCTTTTACATAAAAATGATACAACACGAGTATGATATCTTCTCTGTTCCTGTACATGTTGGCGGCATAATGTGCAGCGTTAAAGGATGTTTCAGAAAAATCTAATGGGACAATTACTACTTTTGACATTTATTTTTTTTGGTAAAATTAATTATTTTATTTTGAAAATCTTTGTTAGTATGTTAGTATGATGAGTTATCAGCATACAGAAAACAAAATTGTATAATTGGAAAAGAATTAATCTTAAATATTAAGGAGCGAAAACACTAAAATAGCGGCGTAAGTTGCTGAATCTCCCGGTAACCCAATAAAATTAAAAATAATAAACTGAATTGGAGATGAGAGGCATGGTTACCATCCGGTTACTAAAACTGGAAAATAAAACTTACCAATTTTGCAGAAAAGAATTTTCTTTTGTAAGTATCTCTATATACAATTAAATAAAAAGAAAACAACGGCAGTATAATTATGCTAATAATTAAAATATTGCAGTATTTATAATTAGTGGTGGAGTAATTGTAAATGCTGAAATGCAATTCTAATAAGCTGCCGTAACATTACAAATGAATATGGTTACCAAACCTCAATAATATTTTAATAAAAGATGGGAAAGAGGCTGCATTTGCAGCCTCTTTTTTTAAGCTTAATTTTGGGTTACACGATACAACAAAGTATAATATTGTCTTCTCCTGAAACAGGTGTTTAAAAAAATAACTAATTCATTTATAAACCCAAGTAAGTTTCCTTTTGCGATAATCGTTTTCCCGATAAAACAGTTAAATATGTTTTTGAAAGAGGTTATTTACACAAAATTTATTTAATGGCACTAATGAAAATGTTATTAATAGCAGCAATAAGTTTTCCTTTTGCTGTAGTTGCACAAAAAAGGGATACTATTAAAACACAAACTTTAAAAGAAGTTACAATTACTGGTTTTAAAACAGTGCGTGGTACAGGGCATATGCCCGACGTAAAAGATGGTATTATTTACGCAGGTAAAAAGAACGAAGTAATTTTAGTAGATAGTTTAGATGCCAATAAAGCAATCAATAATACCAGACAGATTTTAGGCCGCATACCGGGGCTTAATATTGTAGAAACAGAAAGTGGCGGTTTTACTGCCAACGGAATTGCCACAAGAGGTTTAAATCCCATTCAAAGTATTGAAATGAATACCCGACAAAATGGGTACAACATTAGTGCTGATGTGTATGGTTACAACGAAGCATATTATATTCCACCAATGGAGGCCGTTCAAAGAATAGAAATGGTAAGGGGTGCAGCATCATTACAATTTGGTGCCCAGTTTGGCGGCTTGATAAACTATGTTACCAAGGATGCTCCGGTGAATAAACCGTTTGAATTTACAACATCACAAACCATTGGTAGTTTTGGTGTGTTTAATTCCTTTAAATCAATTGGCGGTACTTACAAAAAATTAAGCTACTACGCATTTCTGCAATACCGAAATATGCAGGGTTATCGCCCACACAGTCAGCAATGGCAGCTTTCAGGTTTTGGTAAAATGCAATACAATGCTTCAAATAAATTAAAGGTTGGGGTAGAATATTCAATACTTCGCAATCAATTAAAAATGCCCGGCGGCTTATCGGATAGTTTATTTAATGCAAATCCCAAAGCATCTACAAGGGCAAGAAATTGGTTAAAGACCCCTTGGAATATTATAACAACTTATGCCAATTTTTATCCAAAAGAAAATACCAGTATCAGTTTAAAAACAACTTATTTATTCAGCAACCGTTCCTTGGTTTGGCGTAATGAAGATGGCGGTCCGGCTGCATCAGATGAAATAGATCCAGTCACCAACACTTTTGTGCCAAGAGAAGTAGGTAAAGAATATATGCACAACCTAACAACTGAATGGAGAGTTTCGCAAAACTATAAAATAGGGAATGAAAAATCTACTCTAGCGGGAGGGCTAAAATATACCTGTGCGTGGTTTAACAGACGAGGGGGTGGCGAGGGAACAACAGGCAGCGATTTTGATTTATCAATTAAAGGTGAGTGGGGATATGATTTAAAATTTACTACAATAAATGTCGCACCTTTTGTAGAAAATATTTTTAGAGTGGGAAAAAATTTTTCAATCACGCCTGGCTTTAGATTTGAGTATTTACACAGTACAGCAAAAGGATATAAAGTAAAAGACAATGTAAAACTTGAACCCAATGAAAGCCGCAACAGAACCTTTCCATTGTTTGGCGTAGGCTTAGAGTTTAAAGATTCAAAAAACACAAACATTTATGGAAACATTAGCCAGGCATACCGTCCTATAGATTATAGCCAGTTAGAACCATTTGGCGTTACTTCAAAAATTGACCCTGACTTAAAAGATGCGTATGGTTTTAACTCAGATTTAGGCTACAGGGGAACCATAAAAAACTTTTTAAATTTTGATATTGGGGCATTTTTTTTGGCTTATAATAATAGGATAGGAGTTGTGCTTAAAACCAACACAACCACAAATGAAGACTATACATTGAGAACCAACATTGCAAATAGTGTTCACAAGGGAATTGAAAGTTATGTTGAGTTTAATATTTTAAAATACCTTAACACACAATCAAAGTATGGCTTAAGTATTTTTAATTCTTTCGCCTATATAGATGCAAAATATACGACAGGAGAATTTAAAGGAAAGAGAGTAGAAACGGCAGTCAAGACAATCAACAGAATTGGTTTAATATTTAATAACAAAAATCTTTCTGTCACATTTCAATTAAACAATGTTGGCGATGCCTATGGCGATGCTTCCAATGTAAAAACAAGCGATGACCCCGTTGCGGGATATATACCAGCTTACAAAGTGCTAGATTTTAGTACTACTTATAAGATAAAAAATTACGCAATTAAAATAGGTGCTAATAATTTAACTGATAAATCATATTTTACAAGAAGAACAGATGAATACCCTGGCCCTGGCATTATACCATCAATAGGCAGAAGTTTTTATGTTGAGTTAACTGCAAAATTTTAATTTTTTAAAAGAGTTTTCCTAATTCGGTAAAGTCTTGTTTATTTGTCCAGTGTCTGAAGGTTCAACCATTGGCAAATAAGCGGAAAAAAAGTGTCACTTTTCTAATCTTCGCAGTTTTTCACCTTCCGTTCTGGTTGGGTGCAACGTATTATTCCTGTTGAGTTTTTGTTGTTTTTGAGGAGAAGAATTTTTAGGAGCCTTACCAAAGCGCAGGCGACATGCTCTAAGTCCTGTTTTAATTTCATTCTAAAAATGCGCAGGTGATTTATAGTTATAAGCAACGATACTTACCCGGAAGCACTTTTTCTTTTACTTCCACAAATTTTTCAAACTTTGTCTTGTGTTAATCTTCAATAATTAAAAACCAATAATCTCAAATC
>JAYVVD010000112.1:0-4523 GCA_043787295.1 Ferruginibacter sp.
TCAGGATAAATTACTTTTCTAAAGGTTCCTTGTGCATCGGCCTGCAGTCGCAGATCTGAAGAAAAAAGCTGAAGATGTGCAAGCTGTGCTATTATTACAATAAACATAAGCACAAATACAAAAATCAAAACATTTTTTCTTGACTGGTTAAAGACGGACATTTTATTTGGGGGTAAATGATGAGTTATTAATGGTGATGTTTTGAATTGTGATTTGTGAATGGCCAGCGCTTAATTTTTTAATGTTGCTTTTGTGAGACCTGTTAATAACTTGAAAGAATTTATCATTGACGAACTTAAATTTTCTGTATTATAGTTTTCTAAATATTTTAATTCATTTGCTACATCAATGTTTATAATTGAACCTCTTAAAATTTCGAAATATTTTTTTCTTTATACATCTGACTTTCGAGATGCGCCTTCTGTTTTGAAAAAGTGTAAACATCTAATTTCTGGTAATTTAGCTGCTAAAACATGAAAGTAATTTTGATAAGTAAAAATAAATTTCATTATATAAATTTACTATCATAAAAGCAATAATCTGCTCTATTCACAACTACACCGTATTCGTTCTAAACTTTTGTTTTCTTACAAAAATCAATTCAGTGATTATTATTAAAAGCACACTTACAATTGTAGATAAAATTGTTTTTACCAAGAAATACCAAATGTTTCCAAACTGCCATGCCTCTAATAAAAACAACCACGCATTGTGAAATAAACTAAGTATACCCATAAAAATAATATACGGTAAAAGCCCGCCCATACTTTTAATAGATGGTTCCTCAAAATTCCCATCAGCACCTTCCTGCGGAATAAAAATATTTACCAGAAAAGGCCTTACATAGGCAATAAGTACACATGCTGCTGCGTGAAACCCGGGGTTGTGCCAAAAGCTATCCAATATAAAACCATAAATAAATGCAATGACCATTAACCAGGCACGCTGCATTTTAAACGGCAGCCATAAAATAAATAAGAAATACAAATAGGGAGTTACCATTTGGTGCAGGTGTATTTTATCCAACACAAAAAACTGTACAAACAAAAACAATACAGCCCGCAATATATTTTTTACAAGAATGCTCATTTAATTAACAGAGGCTTTGGCTTTATTTAAAATATTTTTTATCGCTTCGGCATCTGCACTTTCTATAGCATACACATATTCAATATTATAAAAATTAGCAGCAGATTTTAAAGTAATTCTATAATTGTTATTGGTAGTCTCCGGTTTAATATCAGTAACCCTACCAATCATAATTCCTTTGGGAAATATCGCACTAAAGCCGCTGGTGATGATTGTATCGCCAATTGAAACTTTTGCACTTTTAGGTATATTGTTCAGCGAAAGTATATTCGGTTTTTTACCGTCCCAATTCAATGTTCCTGTTTCACCACCTTTTAAAAGTTTGCCACTTAATTTACTGTCTTTGTGCAGCAAACTCATTACCGCTGCATAATCACCGTTTACTTCCGTAATTACGCCAACCACATCATTGTTAATACCAACAATGCCCATTCCTTTTTTAAATGTATGCACATTACTACCTGTGAGCACTAAAAAATTACTTTGTGCTGCAATGCTGTTTGCAATTACTTTGGCGTTGAGATAATTAAATTTTCTGTAACGATTAATAGAATCAACTCTCATTGTATCAATAAAAGTTTTATCTGCAGAATCAGTAATATTGAAATTACTTTTTAGTTTGTTGTACAAATCTTCATTGGCTTTAACCAAAGAATCGTTTGTTCTTTTTAACTGAAAATAATATTCTACTTTATTGTAACGTTTATTTATACTACCCGTAAATTTATTGGCAGTATTGCCAAAAGCAGCTTCATGATATTTACTATAACTTATTATAAAATAAATACAAAGCACCTGCAAAAACAGGAAAAGTAACAGATTGGCATAGCGCCTTATAAAAAGGAAAATGTTGCGCACGGGTCACGAGATTCGGTATATAATGTTCTAGTCTCCCTTCGGGGATTTAGGTGGCTTTTTAACGCATCACAAAAGGATACCTGTCATAATTTTTTAAAGCAATACCGGTTCCTCTAACAACACTTTTTAGTGGATCATCTGCCACATGTACCGGCAATTTAATTTTATTGGCTATTCGCTTATCAAGCCCACGAAGTAAAGCACCACCGCCGGTAAGGTAAAGACCACGACGGTAAATATCGGCAGAAAGCTCTGGTGGCGTGGTTTCCAAAGCTTTTAAGATAGCTTCTTCAATTTTAAATACACTTTTGTCTAATGCATCTGCTACTTCCTGGTAACTAACCATCACCTGCTTTGGAATACCTGTAACAAGATCACGCCCATTTACTGGAATATCATCAGGCGGGTTATCTAAATCTTTCATAGCCGCACCAACCTGTATTTTAATTTGCTCTGCAGTACGCTCACCAATTAAAAGACTGTGATATCTACGCAAAGCCTCCATAATATCTGCTGTAAATTCATCGCCTGCAACCCGAATGCTTTGGTCGCAAACAATACCTGCCAAAGCAATAACGGTTATGCCTGTTGTTCCGCCGCCAATATCGATGATCATATTTCCTACGGGTTCCTCAACATCGATGCCTATACCAAGAGCTGCAGCCATTGGTTCGTGTATTAAATAAACTTCTTTGGCACCCGCCTGTTCTGCACTATCTCTCACAGCACGCTTCTCAACTTCTGTAATGCTGCTCGGTATACAAATCATCATGCGCCAGCTTGGTGCTATCCATGGTTTTTTTGGATAAACCATTTTAATAAGTTCTCTTATCATTAGCTCAGCAGCATTAAAATCTGCAATTACACCATCCCGAAGTGGTCTTACAGTTCTAATGCTTTCGTGGGTTTTTTCATGCATCATCAATGCCTTTTTACCCACGGCCAATAATAATTTAGGATTATTTCTGTCGAGTGCAACGATTGATGGTTCATTTACAACTACCTCATCATTGTGTATTATTAGTGTATTTGCTGTTCCGAGATCTATCGCAATTTCCTGCGTAAAAAAATTAAAGAGGCCCATTTTTTATTATGCTAATGTAGTTAAAGGATACAGACAAAGTTGATATAAATAATTGACTTTCCAACATCAAAATTTAGAATTTGAAAAAATATTTTAAGAGTTTAAATTTCTTAAACCCTTTGCTAGTAAAGGGTTTGCTAATATGTTTAGTTTTGTGTTAAAAGAAAGCCAATGAAAAATAAAATCGAAAAAAAAGTTTAAAAATCTTTAGTTTTTTTATAAAGAGATAATTATTTTCTTATAGAAATTACAAAAATTCATAACCGATATCTTCTCGGTATTTCATATCTTCAAAATTAATCTGTTGTAATAAATAGTCAGAATGTTCTGCCGCTTCTTTTATAGTTTCCCCAAATGAAACAGCTACAAGCACTCGTCCGCCATTTGTAACGATATGTTTCTCTTTTTGTAAAGTACCTGCGTGAAAAAGAAAACTATCAGGAAGATCGTAAGAATCTAATCCATTAATGATAATATTTTTTTTATAATCTCCGGGATATCCTCCACTTACAGCCACGATTGCTACTGCGGAACGGAGGTCTGTTTTTATGGTCTGGTCCTTTAAGGTTCCGTTAGAAGTAGCTAAAAGCAATTCAACAATATCATTTTTTAATCTTGGTAAAACTACTTCCGTTTCAGGATCTCCCATGCGGCAATTGTATTCAATTACCATTGGTTCATTTTTATTTATCATTAAACCAATAAAAACAAAACCTTTGTAATCCAGTTTATCTTTTTGTAGACCAATAATTGTTGGTACAACAATTTTATTTATTATTTTTTGGCTTAATTCTTCAGTTAAAATAGGTACCGGACTTACTGCTCCCATTCCACCTGTATTCAATCCTGTATCTCCTTTTCCTATTTTTTTGTAATCTTTAGCTTCCGGTAATATTAAATAATCAACCCCATCTGTCAATACAAAAACACTCAATTCTATACCTTCTAAAAAATCTTCCACGACCACTTTTTTCCCGGCTTCGCCAAATTTAGAACGTAACAACATTAATTCAAATTCCGCTCTTGCTTCTAAAATAGTGTCGCAAATAAGCACACCTTTGCCTGCGGCCAGTCCATCAGCTTTTAAAACAACAGGATATGAATGGTCGTTTAAATATTTAATGCCTGCATCAAAATCATTTACCGTAAATTCTTTATATGCAGCAGTTGGAATATTGTGCCGGGTCATAAAATCTTTTGCAAAAGCTTTGCTGCCTTCGAGCTGTGCGGCTTGCATGGAAGGTCCAATAATATGTATATGTTTTGTTAGTTCATTTTGTTGAAAATAATCTGTAATGCCTTTCACCAGTGGTTCTTCAGGTCCAACTAATATTAAATCTATTTTATTTTCAATAGCACTTGCTGCAAGATTTTCAAAATCTGCTATAGCTATTGGAAGATTAGTACCAAACAAAGCAGTGCCGGTATTGCCTGGTGCAATAAATAAATTGTTGCACAAGGGACTCTGTTTAATTTTCCAGGCAAATGCGTG
>JAYVVD010000113.1:0-8140 GCA_043787295.1 Ferruginibacter sp.
ACTGCTCCACTGATTGCGCCTGCGACTAATAAAAAAGAAGCACTGCTCCAATCACCTTCTACAGTATATTCTATAACATTTTCAACGGCCGATTTAGGTGTTATTATAAACTCTTGATAGTTTTTATTTATAATGTTATTACCGAACCTGCGCATCACATCTAAAGTAAGATCGATGTATGGACCACTTTTTAAATCATTTACTTTAATAGTCACTTCTTGTTTTGCTGCAGCGGCAAATGCAAATAACAACCCAGTTAAAAACTGAGAACTTAAAGAACCATCTATAGTTATATTTTTGGGTTGAAGTGGTCCGGTAATTTCCAATGGCAAAAAGCCGCACTTTGATTTTATACCAACCTGAAGTTGAGGAAGTACTTCATCAAAAAAAAACATTGGTCTGCTTAATAAACTACCCGATCCTGATAAAGCAATTGTATCTGATGATAAAGCAACAATTGGTGCAAACATTCTAAATGATAAACCACTTTCCCCACAAGAGATTTCGTTTTCTTCGATTATATTCACGGATGAGAACCCTTTTGACTCAATTATCACTCTATCAAAGTTCACTTTAACTTTTGCGCCAAGATGTTGAATAATATTTAAAGCCGCTTTGTCATCATTGCTGATACCGGCATTAAAAATACAGGTTGTACCATTGTGTAAAAGTGCAGCTGCACAAGCTCTTTGCATACTGCTTTTAGATGCCGGTGCTGATAAATTTCCTGTTATTTTTGATGGTGAAACGACTACCCTCATTAGAAAGTCTGATCTAAAAGTGATGCAACATTGTGAAAGGATAATTGTTTAACTGTACCCTCGCCAATTTTATTTAGCAATACAAAATTGATAGTCTCACCTGCTCTTTTTTTATCTTTAATCAAAAGTTCTAAAACTTCGGTGTTATTCATTTTTTGAGAGATGGGCAATTCGTATTTTACAAGTAAGTTTTTCAGTTTATCTACTGAAATGCTATCAAAATTATTTACTTCTTCTGAAATTTTTGCCGCCATCACCATACCTATGCTAACGGCAAAACCATGAGGAAGGTTATATAAATTTTCAATGGCGTGCCCAAATGTATGCCCAAAATTAAGTTGAAAACGATCTGCTTTCTCAAACTCATCCGCAACAACCACACTCGCCTTTATTGCAACATTTTTTTCAATCAACTCCGCAGCGGCTGTTTTGTTATTTATGTAATAATCGATACTATTTTTTTCAAGTTCATAAAACATTCCCTCATCTTTTATACAGGCATGTTTTATGATTTCAGCAAAACCATTAACCCATTCTACTTTGGGTAAAGTAGTAAGAAAGCCATAATCGTATAAAATAAATAACGGCCTGTAAGTGGTGCCCACCATGTTTTTATATTTTCCTATATTTATTCCATTTTTCCCTCCAATGGCAGCATCGGTCATTGCTAAAATAGTAGTAGGTACAAGTCCTAAACTTATTCCTCTCTTAAAAGTACTCGCAACATATCCCACCATATCCGTAATAACACCGCCACCAACCCCAACTATTAACCATGATTTATCAATATTAAATTCAAGTAGTTTATTAATGATAAAATCTATTGTATGCTGGTTTTTATTTTTCTCTTTTCCCTCAATTAAAAGAACTTTCAAGTTTTCTAATTTTTGCCTATGGAGATGAAAAACATCCTCCTCAGTAATAATAATTATTTTTTGAGGATCGAAAAGTTCCTTTATATAATTTAAAGATGCATCGAAATAATTAGTAACGTTCTGCCCTGAAAAGTTTGTCTGTAAAGTTCTCATAAATTTTAATACCGCAGCTTTTGTAGTAAATTTTAGTGTGTCTTATTACTGTAAAGTTACAGTCGGAAATTTAAAATGATTAACTATTAGAAAAAAAGAAAAAGCCACTCCGGGGAAACCGGAATGGCCATGATTGCTTTGTCAAAAGAATCTTTTTTAGAATTATGGCTTTTTAACCTCTACTTTTTTATTATCCATTTTACCTTCAACTTTTTTCAAAGTATCTTTGGTAGTTGTAGTTGTAGTAACAACTGGCGTAGTATCTTTAATAACCACTGGCATTGTATCTTTAGATACGATCATAGTTGTATCCTTAGTTACAGTAGTTTCATCAGCTTTTTTCTGATCGTTACAAGCTGTAAATGTTGCTGCGATAACCGCAATTGCAAGTAATTTTTTCATTTTGTTTGTTTGTTAAGTTTAAAATTATAATTTGATTATTAATACAGATAGTTAAAAAAGGTAACCCAATTATTTAAAATTTATTTTTACATAGCCTAATGGGTTACTAATTCATTTAATTTGTATTAATAAAATATGACCAGGTGAGTACATTAGAACAAGATTTAATATTACTGGAAGGGATGGCAGCGGAGGACAAAAGTTCTATAGAGCAATTGTACAGGGAATATTACCTGATGATACAATCTATGGTTTTGGCAAATGGAGGCAGTAAAGATGATGCGGCAGATCTTTTTCAGGAAACAATCATTGTGCTCTATGAAAAAGTAAAAGTCGGCAATTTTGAATTACAGTGCCTTTTAAAAACCTTTTTGTATTCTGTAGCAAGGCGATTATGGTTAAAAAAATTACAAAAGCAACAGCGCTACATTTCTCAACCTGATGGATTAGAAGAAACTGTTCCTGTTGAAGATGAAATTGAAAGCCATTTAAAGCTTCAGAATGATTTTAATATAATGGAAAGTGCTATGAGCAAAGTTGGTGAACCTTGCAAAAGCTTGTTGCAGGCTTATTATCTTCAAAAAAAACACATGAATGTAATAGCACAGGAGTTTGGTTATACGAACGCGGACAATGCCAAAACACAAAAATATAAATGCCTCGTGCGATTAAAGAAACTGTTTTTTGCACAATATAAAAATACAGACTAATGGAAGATACTTTACTTATAGATGCTGCTGAAAGATTTTTGAACGGAGAAATGTCAGCCGAAGAAAAAATTTATTTTGAAGACTTAAGGAAAAATAACCCGGAGCTTGATCAGGCTGTTGTAGAACAAATTTTCTTTTTGAACCAACTTGATAACTACTGCCACAAAAAGAATTTTAAATCTTTGCTTGCCGATGTTCAAACTAAATTAACACAGGAAAATTTTATTACAAGAAGTGCAGTTCAATCAACTTCCAGAATCATACAAATCTGGCAGCGTTATAAAAAAGATATTGCTGTTGCTGCTTCCATTGCAGGGTTGGTTTCGTTACTGATAGCAACTGCAGTATCTACTGCTACTACAGGCGAAAAAACAAATATCAAACCCCTTGTCGATAAAATAAACAAGGAAGCTGAAAAAACCCGTAAGATAGAAAACAAATTAAATGAGATTGTAAACAGTGGCGTGGTTGTTGAAAAAGCCAAGCCCCGTTTTGATTCTCATTTTAGAGCAACAGGTTTTTTAATTGATGCAAGCAACAATTATATTGTTACTAATGCTCACGTAATTAAAGAGGCTTCTCATCATCTAATTGTAGAAAATAATAATGGAGAACAATTTTATGCCAGTACTGTTTATGTAGATGTAGTTAATGACATGGCAATTTTGAAAATTACTGACTCTTCCTTTAAACGTCTACCTTCTTTACCATATTCAATCAGAAAAAGTGGGGCTAATTTAGGAGAAGCCATTTTTATGTTGGGTTATCCTAAGCAGGAAATAGTATACGGCGAAGGTTATGTAAGTGCAAAAAACGGATATTTAATGGATACTGTTTTTTGCCAGATAAGTACAGCAGCTAATGAAGGAAACAGTGGCTCTCCGGTGGTTACCAAAAATGGTGAACTTATAGGAATTGTAACCAGTACAGAAACCAATGCAACCGGTGTGGTGTATGCAATTAAATCTGCAAATATTTACCGGGCAATAGAAGCTGTAAAAAAGATTAAGGACAATGAGAAAATTAAGATAAACGCTGCTCCTTCTTTAAAAGGTTTAGACAGACCAAGCCAGGTAGACAAAATGAAAGATTACGTTTTTATGATAAAAGGAAATTAAAAATGTTATAAAAAAATCTGCTGAACTTCAGCGGATTTTTTTGTCTATCATATTGAGCTATCAAGCCCAAAGACGTTGAGGATATTCCCCTTGTTCAATTAAATTATACAAACTTTCTTTTACACCCGCTGCATCTTCTTTATAAGTAACACCAAACCATTGTGAACTCGTGCTGATAACAAGTATCTTGCTGTCATGATCTTTTAAAATAAAGTCTGCTATATAAGGTATAAAAAATTCAGCTTTTATATTGTCGATATTATTTTTAGGGAAATCGGCAAAAAGTTTTTCAGTTATAGAAAATACCGACGGATGAAAACACCAGAAGTTCATAGAAACATTTGTTTCATCTTTTAAAACAGTGAGATTGGAATTATCTTCAAAAACCACCTCATTATCTTTTTTGTAAATTTTTATACGTTCGTTAATGCCTGTCAATAAATTGTTTTCATCTACCTCGCAAACGCCACGGCTTACTGTGCCATGTTCACTTAATGTGTTTATTAATTTATAACCAATAATAGCTGACGTATTTTCATCGCATTTCTTTATTAAAAAATCAGCAGCTTTTTCAAAAGAATCTTTACCATAAAAATCATCGGCATTAATAACTGCAAATGGTTCGTGCACTTTATCTTTTGCACAAAGCAAAGCATGGCCTGTTCCCCATGGCTTTGTACGCTCCTGTGGCATGTAAGAAGTGTCTACAAAATCCTCTAACTCCTGATAAACATAATCAACTTCAATTTTCCCTTTCAGTTTCGGTTCAAAAACTTCCTTAAAATTTTCAGCAAAATCTTTTCTTATAATAAATACAACTTTACCAAATCCTGCCCGTATGGCATTATATATGGAGTAATCCATAATCGTTTCACCATCTGGGCCAAACCCTTCTGTTTGCTTCATACTGCCGTATCTGCTTGCCATGCCCGCTGCCAATATTAAAAGTGTTGGTTTCATTTTTTTTGAAAATATTTTTTTCCAATTGTAAATATTTTTTTAATCCTAATTTTACAATCGAACATTATTAGAAATAATTACCGGGGCAAAAATAGAGGAAATCGAGGAGAAAAAATGATGTAGACACCTCCAAAACAACTCATTTTATAAATGGACATGAGCTTTAAAAATATAAGTTTTGATACTATTATTAACGACGATATTATAAAAAAAAATGTAAGCCTCACAGTTGCACGGCTTGATAAACTACATGATGACGTTTCAGGTAATAAACTATTTAAACTACACTATTTTATAGAAGAATGTTTAAAATCATCGCACAAAACAATGCTGACTTTTGGCGGCGCATTTTCGAATCATCTGGTGGCTACCGCTTTTTTATGCAAACAAAAACGAATTAAATCTATTGGTATTGTAAGAGGTGAAGAGCTAAAAATATTGTCGCACACATTAGCAAGATGCAAAGATCTTGGAATGGTTTTAAAATACATCAGCAGAAAAGATTACAAAGATTTTGAAAATAATGGAGAAGATATTGCAGCGTTACAAAAGCTGTTTGGAAATTTTACTTTAGTTCCCGAAGGTGGTTATGATTCGACAGGCGCAAAAGGTGCATCGATCATTATGGATGTTGTTGAGGCCGGAAAATTTTCACACATTTGCACGACAGTTGGAACTGCAACAACGCTTGCGGGGCTACATTTAAATAAACATATTGATCAGGAAATTATAGCAATACCTGTAATAAAAAATATGTTTGATATACCCGAAAGATTACACTACTTAGGTATAACCTCAAATATAAAACCAGTTGTATTTAGCGATTATCATTTTGGTGGTTATGCAAAACATACAAAAAAACTTATCAGTTTTATGAATTCGTTTTATGCTGAAACGCACATTCCAACTGACTTTGTGTACACAGCAAAAATGATGTATGGAATTTTAGATAAAATAAAAAATGGCTATTTTAAAACCGGAAGCAATATTCTTTGCATACATACAGGTGGGTTACAAGGGAACAAATCATTGCCGCCGGGTACTTTAATTTTTTAAATATCTTTAACAGCATAGAAGTGTTTAAATAATTTAGCCAAAACTTTACAATATATATTTGCAAGTATTCCTCCATCAAACTATGATGAAACCATTTTTTTTGTTTGCTACATTTATTATCCTATCAAATTTATTATTTGCGCAGGAGCGGTCACTACCATTTATACAAGTTAAAAATCTTAATAATAAAATTGTTGTTAGCTGGATAAACGAATACAGCAAACCAATTACTGCCCTCAACATACAGCGATCTTACGATAGTCTGCAAAATTTTACTACTATCGGAAGCGTACTTAGTCCACAAAGCAGGGAGAATGGTTTTGCAGATTTAAATTTTCCTTACAATAAAATGTACTATAGGGTTAATGTTTCTTTTGAAGGTGGTTCGTATATTGTTACCACACCGGCAAGACCGGTAAAAGAAAATTATGGTGCCGATAATGCATCACCTGAAAAATATCCGTGGTTAGTTTCTAACAAAGACTCCAGCATTGTTTTTCCACCTACAAAACCGGGAATTACTTACCCAAGCAGTACTATTTTCACAGCAAAGGATAATAATATTATAATACATTTAGAAAATGCTGCAGTAAAAAAATACAGTGTGAAATTTTTTGATGAATCCGAAAAATTTCTTTTTGAACTCACAAAGTTAAAGGAGGAATACCTGATTATTGAAAAAGTAAATTTTGTACGCACAGGTTGGTACCGGTTTGAATTATTTGAAAACGGGCTATTGATTGAAAATAATAAATTTCAAATACAGAAAGAGGCGAAAAAATTATAGCGTTTCCGTTTCTTCCATTAAAAATGCCGCATTAAAAACTTTTTTAAAATTCTCTTTTACTTTTTCTTTTACTTCTTCAAAATTAACTTTTCGTCCAAGTTCCTTTTCAATAGAAGTAACCTGTTTATTTTCTATACCGCATGGAATAATATTTTTAAAATAATCAAGGTCGGTATTTACATTTAAAGCAAAGCCGTGCATAGTTATCCATCTGCTGCAACGCACGCCAATGGCACATATCTTTCGTTCCTCACCATTAATGCCCGGACTTATCCAAACACCAGTTTCTCCTTCACTTTGTCCTGCCTTAATACCATATTCGGCAACTGTCAATATTACCACTTCCTCTAAATTTCTCAGGTATTTTCCTATATCAGTATAAATTTTTTCAAGGTCTAATATGGGGTAACCAACAATTTGTTGTGGACCATGAAAAGTAATATCTCCTCCCCTGTTCGTTTTAAAAAACTGAATATTTGCAGCAGCTAATTCTTCCTCACTCATCAAAACATTTTTTATATTACCACTTTTGCCCAATGTGTAAACTGGATAGTGTTCACACATCAAAAAATAATGTTGTGTATCAATTTTAGCAGCCTTAAAAGGGTCGTTTCTCAGTTCAATTTTAACAGCAACATTTTGCTGAAGTAATTTTTCCTGATAGTCCCATGCAGTTTTATAGTCAATAACCCCCAAATCTTTAAATATTACAGATTGCATACAGTACTAAAATGTTTTACTTTGCAAAGATAAGATATGAGCAGACAGTTAGGAATCGGCTTGATATATCAAAATAGAAACTATGATGAACGAAGCAATAATAAATGATGAAATAAGCGATTCAGATGAGTTGTTTGAAAAGCATGTGATCGTTATTGATAAAGGTCAGGAAGCCATCAGAATCGATAAATTTTTGATGCAAAGAATTGAAGGTGCCACAAGAAACAAAATTCAACAGGCTATAGAAAATGAAATGGTGCTGGTGAATGATAAGCCTATCAAAAAAAATTACAACACAAAACCAGGAGATAAGATCGTTGTTTATGATACCAATTCTCCTGAATCATCAGAAATAATTCCGCAAAACATTCCATTAAATATTGTTTTTGAAGACGAGGATTTAATGGTTATAAACAAACCGGTAGGTATGGTTGTTCATCCGGGGAGTGGCAATCCTGATAACACTTTAATAAACGCCGTAGCTTGGCATTTACAGCATAATTGTCCTGAAATAGATGAAAAAGAATTGACCCGTTATGGATTAGTGCATCGCATAGATAAAAATACCAGCGGTTTAATTGTTGTGGCAAAAAAGCAA
>JAYVVD010000114.1:0-3329 GCA_043787295.1 Ferruginibacter sp.
TAAAATAAAAAATGCTTTGGAAGCATACACACCAACAAACAGCCGATCTCAGATAATAAAAAAAGAAACCAACATTATTTTACTTGACGCATATAATGCAAACCCAAGCAGTATGAAAGTGGCAATTGAAAACTTTGCATTAATGAAGGGTGAAAATAAAATTGTAATAATTGGTGGTATGATGGAACTAGGTGAGGAAAGTAATAAGGAACATGCAGATATTATAAAACTCTTATCCCATTATAAATGGAAACAGGTTGTTGTTGCGGGTAAAGATTTTGCAAATTTACCTGCTTCATTTTTACATTTTAATAATGCAACAGAAATAGCAGTTTGGTTCAAAGGACAACGATTTGTTGATACAACTATATTGATAAAAGGATCAAGAAGTATGGCTATGGAAAAAGTATTAGAATAAGATTAAATATTGAATGGATTTATATTTGCCTTTATATACTTTTCATCAGTTAGCCTTAAATAATAATTTGTTATTACTTGTAGCCGGGCAGCAGCATACTTGTGTAGAAAATGAAGCGGCTTATATTTTGCCATATGGTTTTTAAAACTGCCCATTTTAATATTGACTTTCTACTATTTCACGTAACTGAACTGTTAATAAAAATACCGGTTTAAATTTTAATTGTTGAAGTAACACGGATACCAATTTTACCAGCATATATTACATAAATGAACGTTTTTAAGCAAAACAATAAGGATAAGGATTTATTTGAATTATTTCCTCAAGCATTTGCGGGAATAAAAAAAACAATTATTGACCCCTTGTTGGGTGATAATAATGATGTTAAATATACCGATGAAAGACCGCCCCTCAGGTCTGAAATATTCACTAAAGAAAGGTTGGAAGCACATGCAGTTACCATTTCTAAACGACATGAAATTTTTTTCGACAAAAATGCGGAACACTTATTAAAACGTTTGGCAGATAACGAAAATTATTTGTTGAAAGTATATAAGTTATTATCTGAAACATTAAAGCAAAACAACAGCATTTCACCCGCAGCAGAATGGTTGCTCGATAATTTTTATTTAATTGAAGAACAGATTTATACCGGTAAAAAACATCTACCCAAAGGTTACAGCAAAGCGCTGCCAAAACTTGTAAAAGGCGAATTTGCAAATCTGCCACGGGTATATCACATGGCAGTAGAAATTATTTCCCACAGTGATGGTCATGTTGATATTGCTAATCTCACAGGTTTTGTAAAAGCATACCAAACGGTTAACTATTTAAAATTGGGCGAACTTTGGGCAATACCAATTATGCTTCGGCTTGCATTAATTGAAAATTTAAGAAGACTGTCTGCCCTCATATCTGAAGAAATAACCAATAAAACGCTTGCAAATAAATGGGCTGATGAGATGGTAGAGATCGTTGAAAAAGATCCAAAAAATCTTGTATTGGTTATAGCAGATATGGCAAGATCGGAACCGCCGATGGAAAGTACTTTCGTAGCTGAACTTTACAGAAGATTACAGGAAAAAGGTAGTTCACTTTCACTTGCAATAAACTGGATAGAGCAAAGGCTTTCGGAGATTGGCGCCACCAGCAATGAAATGATTCGTGCAGATAACCGCAACCAGGCTGCTACCCAGGTTTCTGTTGGTAACTGCATAAGAAGTTTTCGATTTTTAAGTACAGCCAACTGGAAAGATTTTGTAGAAGATACCAGCATTGTGGATGAAATTCTTCGCAGAGATATAAATGGCATTTACAGTAAAATGGATTTTCATACCCGTGATGGTTACAGACATGCCATTGAAAAAATTGCGAGCTGCAGCAAACTTTCTGAGCAATCCATTGCTGAATTGGTTATTAATACTGCAAAAGAAAGTGATGAAGTAAGTCTTGATAAAAAACGTTCTCATGTTGGTTTTTATCTTACAGGAAAAGGATATTATATCATTTCTAAAGTAGCTATTTCCCGGGCCTCTCTTCGTGAAAAATGTAAACGGCTTACTGCAAGGCATCCACTAAGAATTTATTTGGGTAGTATTTTTATTCTTGGATTACTATTCTG
Organism: Ferruginibacter sp.; assembly: GCA_043787295.1. Lineage (GTDB taxonomy): Bacteria > Bacteroidota > Bacteroidia > Chitinophagales > Chitinophagaceae > Ferruginibacter. Next base: position 2,040 of record JAYVVD010000114.1, read on the forward strand.
TGGTTTATTAATTGCTGAAGCATTATCTGAAAATTTACCTCTTGGTTTTTTGATAACAATATGCATTGTTGCATTCATTACAACTTCAAGGCTTGCCATTTCTTTGGTAAACTGGATGAGTTTAAAAATTACCGGCCCTTCCCTTCTCCCCCGAATGGATTTTTCAAAAGGGATTTCTGAGGATGCTGCAACAATGGTGGTTATACCGACCATGATTACATCTATTGCTGTAATTGAACAGTTAACGGAAGGATTAGAAGTACGCTTTTTGGCTAACAAAGAACCTAACTTATATTTTGCTTTGTTGACAGATTTTAAAGATGCAGCCACAGAACATTTACCTGAAGATGCTCTGCTACTCTCTGCTTTAAAAAACCGAATAATAGATCTTAATAAAAAATACACCCAAACAGAAAACGATACTTTTTTTCTTTTTCACCGCCCAAGAAGATGGAATAAAGATGATAAAATATGGATGGGTTACGAAAGAAAACGGGGTAAACTTGGAGAATTAAATGCATTTTTAAGAAACAAAGGACAAAGCTTTTTTTCAGAAGTAGTTGGCAACAACTCGCGCTTTGGCAGCATAAAATATATTATTACGCTGGATACAGATACACAGTTAAGCAGAGATACTGCAAGAACAATGATTGGTACAATGTCTCATCCTTTAAACCAGCCATTGTATGATGAAAAGAAAAAAAGAGTTACAGAAGGATACAGCATTCTTCAACCCAGGGTTTCCAATACATTACCTGCATCTGACAGTTCTATTTATGCAAGACTTCATGGCAACGATCCCGGTACCGATCCATACACAAAAGCAACATCTGATGTGTATCAGGATTTATTTTTAGAAGGTTCATTTATCGGTAAAGGAATTTATAATCTTGATGCATTTGAGCTGGCGGTAAAAGATAGATTTCCAGAAAACAGAATCTTAAGTCATGATTTACTGGAAGGCTGTTATGCACGTTCAGGGCTCATTACAGATGTACAGCTTTTTGAAGAATATCCGCTGCGTTACGACACGGATATGCAGCGCCGCCACAGGTGGATGCGTGGTGACTGGCAAATAGGCAAATGGGTATTACCATTCGTGCCTGGCATTGACAATAAGTTGCATAAAAATCCACTCTCTGCACTTTCAAAATGGAAAATATTTGATAACCTGCGGCGAAGTTTAGTACCACTGTGTTTAATGCTTTTGTTATTGTATGGATGGGTTTTTTCTCCCATGGCGTGGTTTTGGACTTTAGCAGTTACCATAATAATTGTTTTGCCTTCAAT
>JAYVVD010000115.1:0-2230 GCA_043787295.1 Ferruginibacter sp.
GTAGATCCATCCTTTATTTTAAATGATGATGGAAGCGAAAAGATAAATTTTACAAGTTCAAAATTTAAAAAGGGAAGGCGAATTTCTATACCGTGTGCCATACTATTTCTATCAGCATAGCGCAACAATTCTTCCAACCCATGCTGCATAGTGTTGTTATAAAGAATGTCATTTAATTTTGTAACTGTTGGTTTATTAATCCCCTGCCATTCCCTTCCTTTTATTTTTTGTAAGAGTTGTCTGTTTATGAACTGGCTATTTATAATTTTATTGTATTCCCTTTTTTCCAGAGCAAGTGAAGTGTGAGAAGGCAAGTATGCAGCTAAAATATTTTTAAAATTCCACTTTAAATTAAAATTTGCTTTTTGTAATAAAAGTCTCTGTTTTTTTACTTCTATATATTTCCCCTTTGCACTCAATTCTTGCAAATACCAATGTAAATATTTTGTATATCCACTTAAGGTTTCGTCTGCACCCTGTCCATCCAGCAAAACCTTTATATTATTTGCTGCTGCCATTTCATAAACCTTATATTGCGCATAAATGCTGGAAGATGAAAATGGTTCTTCCTGATGGTAGCAAAGTTTTTCAAAATCTTTTAAAAGCCCATCACTATTGGGTATTACGGTAAAGTTATTGAGGGTAAAATTATTACAAAGTTCATTAATAAAAATAGTTTCATCTTTATTAAATCCCGGAAATACTGCTGAAAAAGTTTTGAAGTTTCTTTTTTTTGTATCTGAATTTTGCTGAATAAAATAGGCAATTGTTGAACTGTCAATACCGCCGCTTAAACTTGAGCCTATGGCAACATCACTTCTTAAACGAAGTTTTACTGAATTTTCTAAAAGAAACTCAAATTTTTCAATAGCTTCTTTTTCTGATACTTTTATGGAGTTTTCTTTATTAATATCTCTGTATCTAGATAGTACAAAATGCATATTGTTTAGAGAAAGTAATCCTGTATGTGCAGGGGGTAAAGAAAAAATATGGTTGTAAAATGTTTGAGATTTATTTGCTGCATTCTGCACCTGCCCAAGTGCAAGATAATTAACCATCATTTTTTCATCTGCACTTTTAGTTACACCTGCAGCCCACAATGCCTTCATTTCGCTGGCAAAAACAAATACGTTATTTTCCAGAAAATAGTAAAATGGTTTTTCCCCAAATATATCTCTTGCGCAAAAAAGTTCCTTTAACTGATCATCCCAAATGGCAAAAGCAAACATTCCATCAAAATATCTTACACATTCGTCTTTATAAAAATCATATGTTGCTAAAATAATTTCGGTATCACTTTGAGTTGTAAAGCGGTAACCGGCTTTTTGCAAATCGGCTTTTAGTTCTTTGTAATTATAAATTTCGCCATTATATACAATACTATACCTTTTTAAATAATGCATTGGTTGTGCAGCTGCATCTGATAAATCTATGATAGCAAGTCGACGGTGAGATAAGCCTGCAGTATTATCGGTATTTATCCAAATGCCTTCTCCATCAGGCCCTCTGTGCGAAAGTGAGTCCGACATAGTTTTTAGCGCCTTGGTATGTATAATTTTTTTTTGAGTAGATATTATACCTGCAATTCCACACATTTTGTAAATATAATTACTATGTGTGGAAAGCAGTACAAATGGCAAATGTTATTAAACGCTCATGTTATTTTGAAAAGACAATTGGTAAAAAAGTTTTTACATTATCCCATGCCATAATTAAATCTGCACCATTGCTGTTTTCTTTAAAAACCATTGTAAAATCTTCCAGTGCAGGTTCTTGTTTTTGCACTGGAATATCGGTTCTAAATATGTCTTTACTCTGATTAATATGCAACCCCCAGGTATGGAGATTGCTATTAAAAATAATTGTCCATCTGTCTGCATGAGGAATACAATATATAACATACGATCCTTTAAGAATATTTTTACCGGCGATGTTTACATTCTCAAATAACTCTATTTCTGTAGCTTCATTTGCACCAAGCCGCCATGGGACGCCATATGCACACAAGCTTTCTTTAGATTCAGCAAAAAGGATACGACCTTTTTTGTGAGGGCGGCTGTAAATTAATTTTGCTATTAAATGAAGAGAATCATTTCCTTTCATTTTTTCTATTGGATAATCTGCAGGATACCAACTTATATCAAGCCAAGATTGATCTGGCTGGATATAAGGGTTTTTGTTCTTTGATAAAGAATCGATATTCGTTTCCGCAATATTATGTTTTACTACA
>JAYVVD010000116.1:0-5324 GCA_043787295.1 Ferruginibacter sp.
GCACTCGCTACAACACAGATTCCGCTTACTTTTTCTCAGTCATTTGATGCAGGTAAAAGCTACACAACTTTTACTTATGATACTATAACCAGTATAAAACAACTTACTGTAGTCAACAATGTAGTAATACCTACAGACACATCTTCACGCCTTAGACTTGCAAATTTTATTTACAACGCTTCCCCTATTCCTAACGTAGATGTATATTCTTTTAGAAGAATAGCTGGCACTCCGGTTTTTTTAAATGGGTCACCGGTATTTGTGGGAAACACTCCGATATTCGGCAACATTGCAACAAATGCTGTAACTGATTTTATGCCTTATCCCTCTGGTCTTAGCGATACGCTTTATGTTTATGCAACGGGTACGACTACCCCTTTAATTGTAAAGGGCGTGATACAAAGTTTAGTACCAACACGAAGTTATACAACTGCGCTTACCGGAAGTTTTAAAGCGGTAAAAGCAATAGGTACATTTGCAAATTATTAAAGGCATTTTATTCCAAAGAAGTAAAATTAATTAACCAGTTTTTCCACTAATCCCCTTACTTCACTCAACCGAATTCTTTCCTGCCGCATATCATCTCTATAACGAATGGTAACGGTATTATCTTCCTTGGTTTGATGATCTATGGTTACGCAAAATGGCGTGCCTATTGCATCCATGCGTCTGTAGCGTTTTCCTATTGCATCTTTTTCTTCATAAAAGCAATGAAAACTTTGCCTGCATTCGTTCATTAATTCTTTGGCTATTTTGGGCAAACCATCTTTTTTAAGCAACGGTAAAATAGCAAGTTTGGTAGGAGCAAGTTTTGCAGGAATTTTTAAAACCACACGCCCCTCTTCTGTGTCATCTTCTTTGTTCCAGGTTTCATTTTGGTAAGCAAGACTAAGCACTGTAAGAACCAAACGATCTAATCCTACAGATGTTTCCACAACATATGGCGTGTAATTGCCGTAAGGCTTTCCTTCTTCATTTAACTCGTTATCAAAGTACTGAATTTTCTTTTTGCTAAAAGTTGCATGTTGCGTAAGGTCAAAATCAGTGCGGCTGTGTATACCTTCCAGTTCTTTCCAGCCAAAAGGAAATTCAAACTCAATATCCAGCGCCATATCTGCATAATGCGCCAGTTTTATATGATCATGGTAGCGCAATTTTTCTGCGGGAATACCAATACTTTCATGCCACTTTTTTCTTTCAGCTTTCCAGTATTCATACCATTGTTTTTGAGAGCCCGGGCGCACAAAAAACTGCATTTCCATTTGTTCAAACTCCCGCATTCTAAAAATAAACTGACGTGCAACAATTTCGTTTCTAAAAGCCTTACCTGTTTGTGCAATACCAAATGGTATTTTCATACGGCCGCTTTTTTGCACATTCAAAAAATTTACGAAAATTCCCTGAGCCGTTTCGGGGCGCAAATAAATTGTATCAGCTTCATCTGTTACGCTACCTATTTTTGTGTTGAACATTAAATTAAATTCACGAATTTCAGTCCAGTTGCAGGTTTTGCTGATGTTGCATTTTATGTTGTTGTCTTCAATTAATTTTTTAAGACCGATATAATCTGTAGCAGCAAGTAGAGTATTCATACTTGCTAAAAGCTCATTCGCCAACTGTTCATTGCCAACTGCTAATTGTTCTGCATGGTCTTCAATCAAATGATCTACACGGTATCTTTTATTGCTGTCTTTATTGTCAATCATTGGATCACTAAAACTATCAATATGCCCGCTTGCTTTCCATACCGTTGGGTGCATAAAAATAGCCGCATCAATACCCACAATATTGTCCTGTAATTGAGTCATGCTTTTCCACCATGCATCCCTTAAATTTTTCTTTAATTGCGCACCCATTTGCCCGTAATCATACACAGCCGCAAGTCCATCATACAACTCGCTGCTTTGAAAAATATACCCATATTCTTTACAATGCGAAATTATTTCCGCAAAATTGTTTGCTTCTTTTGCCATAGCTGCAAATATAAAGATTGATTAGCGGCTCATAAAATATGCTGCGCATTTTTATGAGCCGGGCAAAAACACAGCTATGTGCAACATTTGTGGCAATTGTAATTTGTTCCTCTTTTCTTTTTGGGGAAAAGAAAAGAGGAACCATGTTTGGTCTTTACCGCATTTTTCATCTTTTATTATGTTGTTATTTTAAAAGTTATCCCTCACATTTTTTTAATGTTTAAACATTGTACCAGACTTCTTGTTTTAAAAATTTACTTTTACAGTCAATAAATACAACAAATGTCTCATTTATTTTCTCCCTTTACAATAAAGAATACATTATTTAAAAACAGAATAGTCGTTTCGCCCATGTGTCAATATTCTTCTATTGATGGTTTTGCAAATGACTGGCATCTTGTTCATCTTGGCACAAGAGCAGTAGGTGGGGCAGGGCTTGTGTTTACAGAAGCTGCAGCTGTTTCTCCAGAAGGCAGAATAACGCCCGACGACTTAGGAATATGGAAAGATGAGCATATTGAATTTTTAAAACGTATCACAAATTTCATTGAGGAGCAGGGCAGTGTTCCCGGTATTCAATTGGCACATGCAGGTCGCAAAGCAAGCCACAGCAGCGCATGGAAAGGTGCTAAAGCATTAGTAGATTCTCCGGATGCATGGCAAACTCATGCGCCAAGCAACATTCCTTATGCAGTCACTGACCCCTTGCCAAAAGAAATGACGATTGCAGAGATACAACAATGTGTAAATGATTTTAAAAATGCTGCAAAACGTTCCGTCACTGCAGGATTTAAAGTAATTGAAATACATGCTGCGCATGGTTATTTAATCAATGAATTTCTATCGCCTCTTAGTAATAAACGAAGCGATGAATATGGTGGCAGTTTTGAAAACAGGATTCGTTTGTTGCTGGATATAGTAACAGCAATAAGAAAAATTATTAGAAATGAAATGCCACTTTTTGTTCGTATCTCTGTTACTGACTGGGTTGATGGCGGTTGGACGGTAGAAGATTCTATAAGGCTTTGTACCATATTAAAATCCTTAGATGTTGATTTGATTGACTGTTCAACTGGTGGTAATTCCAGAGAGCAAAAAATTACTGTAAGTCCATTATACCAAGTGCCATTTGCAGAACAGATAAAAAATGCATGTGGTATTGCAACAGGTGCAGTTGGTTTAATAACCACCGCTGAGCAGGCTGAAAGTATTTTGGATAAAAAGCAGGCAGATTTAATTTTTATTGCCCGGGAGTTACTGCGCAATCCATACTTTTCACTAGAGGCGGCAAAACAATTAGGAGATAACATCGCATGGCCAAATCAATACGACAGAGCAAAGTAATTCAATTCGAAAATTGAAACATTGTTTATGGATTAAATTTCTTCATCACGAATATTTTTTTTGGGCTCTTCAAGTTTTCCTCTTTTGTAAATGATAAGTCCGTTTAAGAAATTCCGTAGTACTTGGTCTTGCGCTTCCACATAACCGGGATGATCGGGGCTTCTAAAAAAATCTCCTAACGCTCCCTTTGTTATTTCAAAATCTACCAAAGAAAGTATTTCAATTATATCATCGTTGCGCAGCGAAAGTGCCACTCTTAATTTTTTTAGTATATCGTTGTTGTCCATAATAATTTAATTAATATATCTATTTTTAAAATAAAGGTATTAATTTAAACACTTAACCATTATCTCTGGCTATAAACTAATATTTATTTTGAAAGCAGTTTTACAAAGAGTTTCATCTGCATCTGTAAATGTTGATGGACAAATTATTTCAACCATCAATAAAGGGTTGCTGGTTTTTGTTGGCATAGAAGATGCCGATACAACAGAAGATTCTACATGGCTATCAAATAAAATTGTAAACCTTCGCATTTTTGATGATGAAGTATTGGTGCCAAATCTTTCTATAAAAGAAATTGCTGGAGATATAATTTTGGTAAGCCAGTTTACACTTCATGCTTCCACTAAAAAAGGCAACAGACCATCCTATATAAAAGCGTCAAAAAGAACGGTTGCGATTCCATTATATGAAAACTTAATTACTCAACTGGAAAATGATATAGAGAAAAAAATACAAGTTGGCAAATTTGGCGCAGATATGAAAGTGTCTTTAGTAAACGATGGTCCCATGACGATTATAATAGACTCAAAAAACAAACAATAAAATGAATGAAATTACATTATCCGAGGCACAGCAAAAAGTAGATGACTGGATAAAAACCATTGGTGTCAAATACTTTAGCGAACTTACAAATCTTGGTATTTTAATGGAAGAAGTAGGCGAACTCTCTCGTATAATGGTTCGCAGATACGGACAGCAATCTTTTAAAAAGACTGAAAAAAACCTCGATTTAGCGGATGAAATGGCAGATGTACTTTGGATGATAATCTGCCTGGCAAACCAAACAGGAGTAAACCTTACAGATGCATTTCAAAAAAATATTAATAAAAAAACTGCAAGAGATGCAGAAAGACATTTTAATAACAAAAAATTAAAAGAGTAGTAAAAGTTTAAAAAATACCCACAAATGGGTATATGAAATTTGATTTTAATGAGTCAATTTTGATTTCGATATTATCAAACTAATGATTTTTAAATAATATTAAAGTAACCTTATTATTAACGAATGTTTGTATAAGCTGAACATGATTTATTAAAGATTGTTTATCAACTGGGGATAGTTGCAATTACAAACCGTCGCATTTTTTTGCGGCGGTTTTTGTTTTAATAAGAGAAAATGATTTAATTACTTTTATAAAAACATTTTATGAAATATATCGTTTTATTTGTCTCTTTAATACCCTGTAATTTTCTAGTTTTTGCCCAACCCAACAAACTCGTTAGTGGTCCATGGGCAGGCAATGTGCAATTGCGTTCGGCAATTATTTGGGTAGAAGTTTCTGCAGATGTGAAAAAGGTAGCCGTGAAATATTTTAAAACAAATGTCCAATCTGACAAAAAAATTGTTTTATACAGAGGCGAACTAGGAAGAGATTTTAACTCTATCAAAATTGAATTAAACGGATTGGATTTTAATACCGATTATTCTTATAACTTAATTATTGATGATAAAGAAATAACTACCGGCTTTACAACAAAGTTTACAACACAGGATTTGTGGCAGTGGCGCAAACCTGCGCCTGACTTTAGTTTTCTTGCAGGCAGTTGTTCTTATTTTAACCAGCCTGTATACGATAGACCAGGCAAGCCTTACGGAAGTGATTCATCTATTTTTGAAACAATGGCAAGTGTGCCTGCCGCGTTTCATATATGGATGGGAGATAACTGGTACACACGTGAAGTTGATTTTGGTTCGGCATGGGGCTTAAATTACCGTGCATC
>JAYVVD010000117.1:0-3799 GCA_043787295.1 Ferruginibacter sp.
ATACTTTCCATTATCATCAAAAATAAAAAAAGCCTTATCAGCCTCAAGGCTGGAAGGCGTAGCATTTACCAGCCATTCTGAACCTGCCCACTTACCTACAATCTTTTTCTTATTTTCTGAGTTTGCACAACCTGCAAGCAATACAATCAATACAATGATGATGCAGTTTTTAATTTTCATAATTGAGGTAAATTATTTATAAAATGTATGCTTTCATCAAATATAAAACGAAAAGTGCCATCAATTTCTTTTTAAATAAACGTTCCATCTTTCACTTCTTAATTTTTTTCTATCTTCAATGTATGAGATTTTTAATCGGATTGTTACTATTCATTTTTACCATTTCTGCAACTGCACAAACCAAATTTGCAACAATTTCAGGCATTGTGGTTGATGAAAATGATGCGCCTTTAAAAAATGTTTCCATTATCATTCTCGGCAAAAACTCTGGTATCGTAACTGATGATACTGGCACATTTTCATTAAAGGTTCCTGCACAAAAAACACTGGCGCTTGTTTTTAGTTACTTGGGTTTTAAAGACCAGCAAAAGAATTTCTTTTTAAGCAATGATGAAACAGAAACCATATTAATACAATTAAAACAAATAGGCAAAACCCTTGATGCCGTTACAATTGGCAATGAAAAAGAAAGAAAGGAAACCGGTCTTATAAAAATAAATCCAAAAACAGCAGTAACAATACCGAGTACTATTGGCGGTATAGAAGGCTTAATAAAAACGCTCGTGGGCAGCAACAACGAACTTACATCTCAATACAATGTACGTGGCGGCAACTACGACGAAAACCTCATTTACATAAATGACTTTGAAATTTACAGACCCTATTTGGTTAGCAGTGGGCAGCAGGAAGGCTTAAGCTTTATCAATCCTGAAATGACCAGAAATGTAAATTTTTACACAGGTGGTTTTCAAAGCAAGTATGGCGATAAAATGAGCAGTGTGCTGGACATACAATATAAAAAACCTGTGGGTTTTGGCGGCAGTGCTTATGTAAGTATGTTGGAGCAGGGTTTGCAATTGGAAGGCGCATCTAAGAATGGAAAATTATCTTACTTAACTGGCGTAAGAAATAAAAGCAACAGAAATCTTTTAAGTAATCAGCCAACAGCGGGTGCATATATTCCTTCCGCATCTGATGCACAGGGATTTTTAAATTATTCCATTTCACCAAAATTACAGATTGAATTACTTGGTATAATTTCCACTTCACGGTTTACATTTTTCCCTGAATCTGTAAAGAAAACCACTTCAGTATTTTCTCCGTTTTTTACGGCAAACCTTGGGCTCGATGTATTTTTTGAAGGTCAGGAAAAAGACAATTATACTTCCAGCTTAATCGGTTTATCACTCTTACAATCCATCAACAAAAAAACAAAATTTAAATGGATGTTGAGCCGTTTTAAAGACAGAGAAAAAGAAAATGTAGATATTGGCGCAGCGTATCTTTTTGGTGACAGAGACTTTGACAACAGCAGTCCAACTTTTGGTCAAATAATAAATCCACTCGGCGCAGGCTTTTATCAAAACTACGCAAGAAACCAACTGAACATTGAAGTGTACAACGCAAGCCACAAAGGGAGTTACGATGTAAAAAATAATTTTATACAATGGGGATTATCTGCGGAGCAAACAAATATAAAAGATAAATTGGCGCAGTTTGAATACAGAGATTCTGCCGGCTATTCTCTACCGTATGTGCCGGGCTCACTTTCTATTTACAATGTTCAAAACAGCATTGCTGATTTTAGTATTCAAAAATACAGCGGTTACTTACAGGATAATATTAGGCTTAGTAAAGGTAAAAGCGATATGACTTTGCAAGCAGGAGTACGATTTAATTACAACAGTTTAAACAAAGAATTTTTAGTGAGCCCACGTGCACAAATAAGCTGGAAACCCCTAGGCAATAAAGACATTGTTTTTAAAGCCGCTGCCGGTGTTTACAGCCAACCGCCTTTTTACAGAGAACTGAGAAAAAACGATGGTACAGTGAACCAAAATATTAAAGCACAAAAAAGTAACCAGATTGTTGCAGGAATTGATTACAATTTTAAAGGAACCGGAAACAGAATTCTCAGACTAACTACTGAAGCTTACTATAAACAAATGACTGATGTTGTACCGTATGATATTGACAATGTAAAAATAAGATATCTTGGCACAAACAATGCGAAGGCTTATGCAACAGGTGTTGAGTTTAGGTTATTTGGAGAGTTGGTTAAGGATGCAGAAAGTTGGCTAAGTGTTGGGTTTATGCGCACAAGGGAGAATTTAAACAACGACACTTATTATAATTATAAAAATGCTGCAGGCGAAATTATTGGTGCAGCAACACTTGACCGAAAAGTTACAGATAGTGTAAGAAATGATGTTGGTTATGTTCGTCGCCCTACCGACAGGTTAATAACTGTAGGCCTTTATCTGGAAGATTATTTACCAACAAACAAAAACTTTAAAGTTCATTTAAATGCTGTTTACGGCAGCAATATGAGTTACAATATTCCGGGTTCCGTAAAGTATAGAAATGGCTTAATCATTCCGGCGTATATAAGAGTAGATATGGGTTTCAGCGCTTTGTTGCTTAGTGAAAAATCTGTAAGACGAAGCCACAGTCCTTTTAGAAAATTTGAAAATATTTGGGCAAGTTTAGAAGTTTTTAATTTAATAGACAGAGAGAATACTATTTCCTTTCAACTGATAAAAGATTTTTCCAATACGGTATATGCTTTACCAAACCGCCTAACTCCAAGACTGATTAATTTTAAAATCGTTGCTAAATTCTAATAATTTTTTTCACATATTTTTTTAATAATGTGAATAATTTGTATGAATATATAACCACGGCTATGCATTAAATTTGATGTGAACATACCGCTGAAATTTTTCGGCAAATAATTTATAAACCAAGTAGTAAAAAATTGACAGACACAATCATCAATTTAGAAAATGTAAACCCTATTGAATTTTTCGGAGTTAACAACGGCAAGCTCGACATTCTGAAAAAGAAATTCCCCCTATTAAAAATCTTAAGCCGAGGCACACAAATAAAACTTAGTGGTGCTGTAGAACAAATTGAGGAAGCAAAAGAAAAAATAGATCTCCTGATAAAATACCTTGAGCGAAGTGGCCACATGAGTGAAAATTATTTTTCGCAAATACTCGGTGGCGATGATGAGAAAAGTGTAGACAATTTTATTGACCGAAATCCCAATGATGTATTGGTTTTTGGGCCAAATGGAAAAACCATAAGAGCAAGAACTGTCAACCAAAAACTAATGGTGCAGGCATGCGATAAAAACGACATTGTTTTTGCGATCGGACCCGCAGGTACCGGTAAAACATACACTGCCGTTGCACTTGCAGTAAGAGCTTTGAAAAATAAATTGGTGAAAAAAATTATTCTTACACGCCCGGCAGTAGAAGCTGGCGAAAGCCTCGGTTTTTTACCGGGCGATTTAAAAGAAAAAATTGATCCTTATTTACGCCCATTGTACGATGCACTCGATGATATGATCCCCGCAGATAAGCTTGCCTATTACATGAGTACACGAATTATTGAAATAGCGCCCCTCGCTTACATGCGTGGAAGAACATTGGACAACGCATTCATCATTTTAGATGAAGCGCAAAACACAAACGATCTTCAAATAAAAATGTTTTTAACCAGAATTGGTCCTAATGCAAAAGCGATTATAACCGGCGATCCTACCCAGGTAGATCTGCCAAAAAATATGCAGAGTGGTTTATGGCGTGCCACACGTTTATTAAAAAATATTGAT
>JAYVVD010000118.1:0-6243 GCA_043787295.1 Ferruginibacter sp.
TTTTCCTTTTACATTAATGTTTGCATAATCGTTGTATGCCACATCATCAATACCATAACCGGCAAAAACGAGTTTGTTAGATGTAAATTTTGCATTGTCATTTGAGGCCAGCGGAATTAAAAAGTCTTTACCGTTTTCAGCACTCATTCCATTTACTGAAAATACAGGCTTGGTTAAAATACTATCCTGTGTAAGTGGATAAAGTTGCTGATAACTTTTTAATGCATCAGGTTTTTTTAAACCCATTTGAGCAAACTGTCCTTCAATGTATGCTGCGGCATTGCGCTGACCTTCTGTACCGGTTTCTCTGCCTTCAAACTCGTCACTCGCAATCTTTGTTAAGTGTTTTTTCAATTCGGCCCCTGTAATATTTCTTGCATACTTAGCAGATAAATCTTTTTGTGCAAAAGAATACATGCATACAAGGGATAGGGGGATAATTAATAATTTCTTCATTAAGAGTAATTTGACTTTGGTGGAATTAAATTTTATCAAAAATAGCATTGTAAATTTTGATTTTGATATCTTCTATATATTACTTAAATTTTATTAATATTTTTTAGAAAAATTCCTATGAATGAAATTGAAATTGTTCTCAGACCTCTGTTCCTTATATTAGATCAAATTGAACCTTTAAATAATGAATTGAGAGAAGCTTTGATGAAAAGATTTAAGGTTGAAAATGTGAGTAAAACAACTGTATTACTCCATGAAGGTGCTATATGTAATAAACTCTGGTTTTTAGCTGAAGGATTGTTAAGAGCTTATCATGAGATTGATGACAAAGATATTACCTCAAGAATCATGTTTACAAATCACATTGTAATTGCACCGGGAAGTTTCTTTAAACAAAAACCTGCAACCGAGTCTATTGAAACACTAACAGATTCTACAGTTGCGGCAATATCTTTTGAAGATTTGCAATTCATCTATAAACAATTCCCTCAATTTAACTACCATACTCGTTTAATTATTGAAGATTATTTTTATAAGCAGGAGCAGCGTTTATACATGTTACGGAAGAAAGATGCATTAGCGAAGTATCTTTATTTTCAGGAAAATTATTCTCTCTATAACGATGTAATTCCTCATAAACACATAGCCTCATTTTTAAATATTGCAAGGGAAACTTTTGTACGGTTAAGAAAAAAATGTTATCACTAAAAATAATTTTCTAAGTTTAAAAGAGTGATCCAGATCACCATTGTTTTAAAAAGGACGGCATAATTTTATTCTATCCAATTAAAACCAATAATCTTAAAGCTATGAAAGTATTTTACTGCGTTTTTATGCGTATTTTATTTCTTTTTTGCATTATACATCCTTCAGGTCTAACTGCTCAAAATATCAACTATACTTCGTTATATAACTCAAATAATTTTACAAAAACAATTGATTTTTCAAAACCTGTTGGTACAGTTGAAGGAAGAGTATCCGCTACCGCCTCGGGTGCTGTTTCATACAGCATACCTATTTTTACCCCACCAGGTACAAACGGAATGGAGCCTACTATATCGATTAATTACAACTCGCAGGGAGGTAATGGTATTTGTGGTTATGGATGGAATATTGGTGGTTTATCAGCCATTAGTAGAGCAGGTAAAAATATTTATCAAAATGATGTTGTTTCGCCTATTGATTATTCAATAAATGAAGGTTTTGTACTTGATGGTATGCAATTTTTCCCAACCAATGGTTATGGCGGTGGCAATGTTACTATTTATGAAGGAGAGGTAGAAACATTTGCTAATATAACTTCGTATGCCAGCAGCAATGTCAATAATCCGAATTGGTTTTCCGTGCGAACAAAAGATGGTTCTGTAATGGAGTTTGGTAATACCGCAGGCAATTCTCGCTTTAATACTGATGATGGACAAAATACAATATTATGGCGATTGAATAAAATAACAGATGTAAATGGAAATTACATTGATTTTATTTACGATAATACAGATAGGGATAGCAGAATACAAAAAATATTATATACAGGAAATTCCAGTATGGGTCTATTACCATACAACGAAATTAATTTTACATATAGCCAAAGAGCAGATGCAAATACCAATTTTGAAATCAATGCCACAATAAACAGTAAATATTTACTTGATAAAATTACTATACTCCATATAAATGATGCTGGCACAATTGAGACAGTAAAAACCTACCGTTTAAATTATGGTTTTAACAACACTCATTCTCTCTTAAAAGAAATAGTAGAATTTGGTGGTACAGAACCAGCTACATCATTAAATAGCACTATTTTCTTGTATGGAGATGAACCACAAGCCACTTTGGTACAACAAACAGTACAATTTAACGGAGAATGTATAGCCGGGGATTTTAATGCAGATGGCAAATCGGATATTTTAGCAACTACGTCATACTACGACAACAATATAAAATATACAAACGGCTATAAAATTTTTATTGACCCCCAATCTTCAACAGCTCTGGTAGAAAAGAATTTTCCTGCAGGTCAGTTAATACCAGAAAATAAAAAATTTGTACACTTTTTGGCCAGTGATTATAATAAGGACGGTAGAGATGATGTATTAAATGTAAAAACGAAATTGGTTACTTATCAAAGTGGATATTCTGAAAGACAAGTAGAAAGATATACTATTGATTATTTAACATCCACAGGTAGTTATTCAAATGATATGCCTTTGCCTGTAGATAGGGTTATACATCCATCAGGGCAATTTTTAATACCTGGCGATTTTGACGCAGATGGCATTCAAGATTATATTTCTGTACTTCGAGGAACAAACTCTTCCTGGTATTATCCTTACCTGGTTACTCCTGGTAAATTAATTACAAACACAAGAATAGGTGGAATTAACGTAAATTTAAACGAGTATTGGCCCAGTAATAATATTGTATTTAATAAATTTAATGCTATAGATTTTGATGGAGATGGAAAGCAGGAATTTATGATCATAAATAGTAACAATGCTTCTATTTACAGAATAACAAATAGCCCAAACCCCACTAACCCGCTATTTTTAGGTTATACAGCAACACTTATTTTAAATTCACCTGACATAAATTCATCTGACAGGCTATTTATGGGTGATTTTAATGGAGATAGAAAAACAGATATTCTTGAAAAAAAGTTATCTGGGCAATGGCAAATATTATATAGCACAGGTACAAATTTTATAGCCTCTCCATTTAATTTTAATAATCCAGTAAATATTACGGGCAGTTATTCTGACGACAAAATTATTGTTGCTGATATTAATGGCGATGGTAAATCAGATATTGTGCATGGGTACCCCATTTTTGTAAATGGAACCAGTAATAGTTCAATATTTTCTGTATACTACGGCAGAGGCCAAAACAGCCAATTTTATAACGAACAATATAATTACAATAATGTACTTCCCTTTAATGATATTGCTGTAGGAGATTATAATGGCGATGGCAACGCCGATTTTTTACTAAAGGGCAATGTAAATAATGCGGATGAAATTGTTTTCTTTAAACCCTACAGCCAAGAAAGGCTTCTACAAAAGGTAACTACCGGTCATAATGTTACTACCGCTTTCACCTATAAGTTAATGACAGATAAAACCACCTTTCCACCTGTTTATGACAGAACAATTAGTTTAGATGACCCCGCTAATAAGAATCCATTCAATTATGTACAATTGCCTATGTACACGGTCGCTGCCATAACAACACCAGACGGAATTGGAGGTAATAACATAACAAATTATTTTTACGAAAATGCAATGTTGCATAGAGGCGGCAAGGGATTTTTAGGGTTTAAAAAAATAACTACAGCCAATAATGTTTCCGGCATAACTAGTATTGCTGAAAACGATTTTAATACTCCATTTGCTACCGCATATCCTACGGCAACCACAACTTTATTAACAAGCACAGGGCAAGTTTTATCTAAAACAACAAATACTACTTCGTTTGTAGATGTAAGCAGTAGTAATAAAAAACGTTTTTGGCAAAAAAATGATAACAGCCAGGCAATAGATTACATTGCAAACAGAGCTACTAAAAGCACTAATACCTACGATAGTTATGGCAATATTACAACCGCAGTATCGCAAGTAGGTAGCTATGTAAACCAAACATTTACTCCTCTAGAAACAGGTACTACAAGCACCGTCTTCGGAATGCAAAATACTACCGTACCAGCAAAGCCTTTGGAAATAACTACTAACAATGTTCGTAACGGTATGCCTATGGTAACTGCAACAGCTAAATTTTATTACAATGCTCAAGGCTTAATCACTTCACAAATTGCTTTTTATGGTTTACCAAAGGCTGTGACTGCCTATACTTCATACAATAATTATGGCAACCCCATAACAGCCGGAACAAGTGCTGCGGGTATGCCCACAAGAACATCAAGCACTCTCTTTGACAGCAAAGGACGGTATGTAATCCAGAGTCAAAAAGTAAGTAGTAACATTACACAAACTCAAAGTTTTGTAATAGATTCTAAATTCGGGATTCCCTTAAATGAGAGTTCTACGGATTGCTTAACTACTTACTATGAGTATGATGCCTTTGGAAAAATAATAAGAACAATTTTTCCTGATGGTAATGAAGTAACAACTTCGAGAAACTGGCACACAAGCAACAATAGCCCCTATTATACCAATCCATACAAATTATTTTTTATACAAACACATTTTTTAGGCGGCAAGTCCGATACAAAAACGTTTTTAGATAAATTTGGGCGAGAATGGAAACAAGAAAAACTCAGTAAATATGGGGCAGATGCAGCATGGCATACGATGCTTACAACCTATGACAACAGGGGCAATGTAAAAACAAAGAGCAATATGTTTTTTCCGGAAACCACTGTCGTGCCAATCGCAAGAACCATTGAAACCAATACTTTTAATGAAAATACAACTTCATCTTTTGCCCAACCTTCAGAAACGCCACGTTATACAACTTATTACTTTGATGAACTTAATAGAACCACAAGTATAGCTAACTATACTGGTACAATTAGTAACAGCTACACAGCATTAAATGATGGTAAGTTCGAAGTTATTACTACAAACCAAGCAGGACAGATAACAAAACAGGTTACCGATGCCAGCGGAAAGGTAACATCTACAACAGACAATGGGGGTGAATTAATACATACGTACGACAGCAGAGGTAAAAAAACACAGGTAAGTATAGCGGGTACAGCACTCGTGAGTTCTACCTACGATGATTATGGGAAACAACTTACACTTACCGATGCTGATGCAGGTACTAACTCATATACTTATGATGCATACGGACAACTTACAAACCAAACAGATGCAAATGGCAATGCATATAACATGCAGTACGATGATTTTGGAAGACTCATCATTAAAACCGGTCCAGAGGGCACAACTACAACTGAATACTATGCCGACCCACTTAATAATAATTGCAGCAATAACAACATCAAAAAAATAACGGGTTTTAACGGCGTTCTGCAGGAATATACTTTTGATGCATTAAAAAGGGTACAAACAGAAACTAAAACTATTGATGGAATAGCGTATACCAATAGTTACACTTATAACGCCTACAGTCAGCTAACCTCAACTACATACCCATCAAATTATATTGTCTATAATTATTACGATGGTAATGGTTATTTGCAAACCATAGGTAGAAGACCATTTGGCAGAAACGCTTTTTTTAGCGAAGGAGAAGTGGATGGTGAGGGCAGATATATCAGCTATAAATTAGCCAGCGGAATAGTTACATCAAACGTATTTGATAAGGATTACCCAGTAAGTACAACAGCCCCGAATATTCAAAACTTAAACTATAGTTTTCAACCAAATGTGGGCAATTTATTACAGCGTACTGATGTTATAAAAAATCAGTCAGAAAATTTCAGTTTCGATAATTTAAACAGGTTAAATACTACTAACCTAAATAATACTAATCCAATCGCTATTACTTATGATGGAAATGCCGGTGCTAGTTTAGGTAACATAGCTACAAAGACAGATGTTGGTTACTATAAATACAAAACTGATAAAATACATGCACTGGCTTATACAATGAATACACCCATGCCGGGCCAATCTGCCGTGTGGCCAATATCAATGGGTGTAACGCCGAATATTGAACAATTAATAACTTATACGCCATTTTTAAAAACTGCGAGCATTACAGAAGGTGCAAACCAATTAAACTTTATGTACGGATCAGATTATGAGAGGGTAAAAACAACGTTCCTTCAAAATGGTACAGCAACAGAAACAAGAATATTTG